>CABUUE010000006.1 GCA_902494685.1 uncultured Collinsella sp. | reverse complement strand
CGCGAGCTGGCAGAGCGCACAGGGCTCACAATTTCCCAGGTTAGGTCGCGCGTCAACGCGCTCATTGCTCAAGGCGAGCTTGAGCCCACGGCGCCGGCGACGAGCCGCAACCGCAAGTATCGACTGTCGGAGTGCGTGGGATAGATGCGTTAGTGGACGAGGCGACCCAATAATCGACCCTCGATTGGCGTCCATTAAGGTAAAGCGGTTGTTGCCCAGTCGACGGTGATGCTCAAGACTCGGCTTACGCCGGCATGGCCCCGAACCCGTCTATCAAGAACAGCCTAAGAACCAGCTTGATGACATTTCCCGGTTTGACTTCTGCCGCGTCAAAGACGTGGCGCTCGGCGAGCTCGCTACAGTATGCATAGATGTCGCGGATAAGGTCCGCGCCCGAGAGCGTAAACATGTAGCCTGCGTCCGAAAGCGCATTGGGCGCGGCAGGCAACTTGGCCATGTGGCAGAACGTTTGCAGGTCGGGCGCCATAACATTCTGGTAGTCGAGGTGGCCGCTGGCATCCTGTGCGGCAAGCTCCAATTGGCGCACAAAATCCAGCGCCGCCGCTAACACAAAGCTCGGCGTAGGCGCATTGACGTCCTGAGTGGTCGCCACAAGCTTGCCCGCCGCCTGCGTGACAAGCCAAGCGACCTCGCGCTGGCAACGCACAGCCTTGCGCGTAACCGGCTTGATGGACGAAGAAGAAACGCTCCCCTTAGGCGGATCCGAAGCAGCCATAAGACCCTCCCATGAACAATCCGGCCCAACAAGCCCGGATGAAACACGTGCTACATCAGTATACAGGGGAGTGGGCAGCGGGGTACAAGCGCGCCGGCGGCAAACCGAGAGCATCAACGATGCGCCGATCGCGGAATGAGATCTCGTAATAATTGACTCTCGGCCATATTATTGAGGGGCATGACTCGCGTTCGTATGGTTGTAGGTGCTGGCGATGAACGACATTGACCTTGCTGTTCCGTTGATGGATGGACCAAGCTATGACCGTGCCTGCAGTCTCGTGCCTTCCGAATACGTTGAGGCATGGGAGTGGTTTCTGGGTGAGGAGCAGCGCGGCGGCGTTTGGACCAGCCTTCCGCATCACACCAAGGAAGATAGCCCTCAGTATCAGTATCGTTTGAGAATTGGCTCGGATTTCTTTCCCGTAACGCGGGATTCAGGGATCTTCTGGCCGGGCCAGGATCGGGTGAAGCAAGATCCCAATAAGATCTTTGCGCTTTCGGTCCATAACTCTAAAAAGAGCTTCTACACTGATGTGCCTCCGCTTTATTTGGACGATGGTACGTGGGTCATTAAGTACTCGGTTCAAGCGCCGGGTACCGTTGGTTTTCGAGATCAGAATTACAACCGTAAAATGCTCAACTGCATGGAATGTGGCGTCCCGGTCGGAGTCATATTTGCAACCGAGGTGGGCTATAAGGTGCTCGGCCTTGCGTTTGTTGAGCGGTTCGAGCCCGAAAACGGATGGTTTGTTCTGCACGGTCCTGTTCATAAAGGCGGACCGGACCCTCGTTTTGCGCCCGACATGAGTTATCTGAAGCACATACCCGTCGATATTGAGTTTGCCGGACAGGGTGCGACCGACGACGAAAAGGTCCGCTATGCGTTAAGGCGCGAGCGATTGGGGCAGCAATGGTTCCGCAAGCAGCTCGTTGCCGCCTATGACGGCCGTTGCGCGGTGTCGGACTGCGGCGTCAGCGAAGCTCTGGAGGCTGCACATATCGAGAATTACTCGGGACCCAAATCGCAGGTTGCCAGCAACGGCATTCTGCTTCGGCGCGACCTTCATTCCCTATTTGATGCTCACCTGATTTCGTTTGAGCCTGTTTGCGGCGAATATCGGCTGTGCGGATCGTACCTGCTGGATAAGACTGACTACGCTTCCTTTGCGGGTGCGACGCTAAGGCAGCCGAATGAGCGTCAGTGGCGACCCAATACGGTGTTTCTTGAGGCCCATCGCATTGAGTTCGATCGCTCGGAAAAGAAGCGTGAAAAGGCGGGGCTTCTGCCGTATTAGCGTATTTGGCTTTGGCATTCTTTGACGATCGTGTTGTTTGATCGGATCGCGTGGCGATGCAATCTCGTACACGCCCGCCGGTGCATGCTCTTCCTAATTTGTATAGCGAGAGGGGAGCGTGTATGAGTTGGCGAGGCGATATTGCGATGGGGAAGTACGGAAAACTGCCGTGTGCCCTTATAGACAACAATATGTTTCCGAGCGTAGAGGTTGATTGCGGGTCGTTTGTCGTCACCTGCCCTTGCTGCGGCTCGCAAATACCGTGTCTCGACATTCGGTTCATCGATGCGCGCGACAGACTCAGCGACGAAGTGAGAAAACGGACAGGCGTTCATATGCCGGTGTATCCGGAGAAATGCCCTGTTTGTGGCCTCGATATCGTGTACGACGCCGGCGACGAGGGATAGGTGATGCGGAGGAGTTGGCTGTGAGTGTCTTTTGCCTCTACAAATAAATCCCCTCACCGAGTTGCTTGTGGAACTCGGCGTGATGATCGCGTGCCCAGGTAAAGAGCGCCTGGTCAAAGTCGGTGCGCGTGGCCGGGGTGCCAAAGACGCCGGCAACTTCGACGCGCACAAACTCCAGTGCCGGCAGCTTGTTGATGGCAGTGAGGGCAAACGGGGACGAGGGCTCCTCGAACAGATAGCGGCTGCCTTGCAGCGCGTCGCAACTGGTGCACGTGTTGCCGAGCGACGGGGCTTTGGAGGCTCGCGCGCCTACGGGCTTGTAGCCGCAGCGCTTATGAAGGTAGTCGCGGATCTCGCCCGGCACGCAGCCAAGAGCGGGCACGATGGCGAGTGCGTTGGCGTTGGCCGTGTCGATGGCAATGTGCCCGGATTCGTTGGGCGCGTGCGCGATGGCGACGCTCTCGTCGTTATCGGTTCGATAGGGAATGCCGAAGGCCGCGACCGAGGTCTCTTTGTGACACTTCCAGCACTCGCGCTTGCCCAGTACTAGATATATATACGGCGCTGAGGGGTCGGATCGGTCAACACCGGGCAGCCACTCGGCAAAGGGCTCGGGGTTGACGCCGCTGGGTACATACCAGATCTTCTTGGTCCGGTCCCATTTGGCGCCCAGCGCCTTGGCTTCTTCTTTGTGCGAAAAGGGGACATCGAGCTCGGTGCGCATGGCGGCTCCTTGGCGCTGCAGGTGCAAGTGGCCCAAGGATACCGCAGGGCGCAGACATCGCGGCGTTTTGCTGAGAAGTTGCGGTGCGGACTGATTGGTTATGCCGATGGATAGATTGGCAAGTAGATGGTCGGCTTTTGGCTAGTTGGGCGGTTGGAGCTGCCAGCTGATTTGGCGACATAAAACAAAACAGCCCAGAGAGCATAGCCTCTGAGCTGCGAACATTTGGTGGGCGTTAGAAGATTTGAACTTCTGACCTCTTCCGTGTCAGGGAAGCGCTCTCCCCCTGAGCTAAACGCCCGATCAAGGGTGCGCAAGTGCGCAAGGGATAATATAACGGAGCCTGAACTCGGTGGCAAGAACATTTTTAAAAATCGCTTACATTGTGGAATTCGGGGGCTTTGTCATATCCATTTCAAAAGAGTCTGCTGCCGCGATTTGGCTGTCGACTAATGCAAGGCCATTGCGGTATCGAGCTATGGAAAGACGCCTGCGGAATTGTCCTACCGATAAGCGGACAAGCCTCAAGCTGGTGCCTTCGCCGTGGTAAGGTAAGCCGAATTGTTTCCAAGCTGCTTCGGGGGAGTGGAATGAGCAAAGAGTGTGTCGAGCGGGTCGAAGGCGCAGGGGCTTCGGTGCCGATGACCGATATATCGAACATAGATGTGCCCGAGGGCACCGATGAGCTCAGCCGCAACACCCGTCGCGCATGGCGCGACCGCCTGAACAGCGCTTCGACGCGCAAGATGATCACGGGCGTCTTGGCTACGCTGGTGGGCGGTTCGTTTTGGGGCTTCTCGGGCACCAGCGCGAGCTTTCTGTTCGATACCTACCACGTCGACACCTTGTGGCTTATGAGCGTGCGTCAGATTCTCGCCGGTCTACTCTTTATGGCCGTAGTTGTTACGCGCGACCGCGAGCGCCTGATTAAGCTCTGGACCACACCCGCCGATCGCAAGCAGCTGCTGCTCTTTACCGCCTTTGGTCTGCTGTTCAACCAGTTTTGCTATCTTTCGGCCGTGCGCCTGACGAACGCCGGAACCGCGACGGTGCTCCAGTGCCTGCAGCTCGTTATCATCATGGGCTACACCTGCGTGATCGATCGCCGCATGCCGCGTACTCGCGAAGTCATCGGCATTGGCCTGGCTCTGGGTGGAACCTTTTTAATCGCCACCGGCGGCGACCCCACCAGCCTGAATATCTCGCCGCTTGGCCTGGCAGCAGGTCTTATGTGTGCGGTCAGCGCCGCGTGTATGGCGGTGATTCCCGCCAAGATCCTGCCCGAATACGGCAGCCCCATCGTCACGGGCTCGGCAATGCTCACGGCGGGCGTGATCTCATGTGTCTTCGTGCAGCCCTGGGCGCATATGCCGGCACTCGACGCTGCCGGCGTCGAGGCGCTCGCGGTGTTCGTGGTTATCGGCTCGTTTTTTGCTTACATGCTCTATATGCAGGGCGTTAAGGACATCGGCTCGGTGCGTGCGAGCCTCATCGGAACTGTGGAGCCGGTTTCGGCGACCATCACCAGCGCCGTTATGCTGGGCACGGTGTTTTTGCCGACCGACCTTATCGGCTTTGCCATGATCATCGTGATGATGTTCCTCACGGTGTAGCTGGCGCCGCCGCCAAGACGGAAAAGGTGTTGTGCCGCATTTTCGCCAATTGATGTCCGTGTCTGGAGTTTAGCTGTCGATGCTCAAAATGCCATAAACTAGTAACGTTATGGACTTTTTCATTGCGACTCAATTGCGAGGATTTCTTTATGGCTGGTAATCACTTTAAGGGCAGCGATAGCGGTCGCCCTGCAGTTCCGCCGCGTCCGAACGGGGCTGGTAAGGCCGGCACGCCGGGCGGCGCTGGACAGGGCGGTTCCGGTAAGCGCGTGTCCCCGGGCGAGACAGCGATGTTTACCGCTCTGTACGAGCAGTCTCAAAAGGCAAAAAAGACCGGCCGTGCAAGAGGGAATGTCTTTGCGGGCGGTGCAACCTCCACGTCGCAGCCGAGCGGGGCTCCTTCGGTACCCGCGAACAACGCAGATGCTGCCAACGCCGCGAATGCCGCCGGCAACGTTAATGCCGGCAAGGCCGCCAACAATACTCCCTCTGCCGGTGGCGCGGGGCTTACGGGTAACCTTGGCACGATTTACACCGGCGCCTCCGAGACTGGCACGTTCGCCCGCCTGGATGATAGCGGTGCCGAGTTTGCGGGCTCGGGTTCCAAGGAAGATTATTACGATTTTGGCTTGAACTACGGTAGCGACGCTTCGTCGAGTTCGACCTCTGACGGTCTGGTCCGTCATCGCCATCGCAAGGGCGAGCGCAAAAAGTGTCACACCGGCGCCATTATTGCCGCTGTAGTCGCGGTGCTTCTCGTTGCGCTTGGCGCAAGCGGCTTTATGCTGCTTAACTCGGCAAAGACCGTAAAGAGCGAAGCGAAGGAGGCTGTCGAGATCGTCGGTGGCCTTAAGGACAAGGTCACGTCAGGCGATTTTTCGACGCTGCCTGACGACGCGAAGAAGATCGATGAACTCTGCGACAGCATGAAGGCGGAGACCTCGAGCCCGCTGTGGACGGCGGCTTCGTTTATCCCGGTGTATGGCAGTGACATCAACGCAGCCCGCACCATGATTGATGCCCTGTCCGATGTCTCGAGCAACGCGCTGGTTCCCATGGCCGACAACCTTTCGCAGGCCACGCCCGGCAAGCTGTTCCAGGACGGCATGATTAACGTGTCCGCGCTGCAGGCGGTCGCCGATTCGCTTTCCAGCAGCTCGAAGGTGTTCAAGAGCGCCAATGAGAAGATCCAGGGCATTGGCGATACTCATATTTCCCAGGTGACCGAGCTGGTCGATAAGGCCAAGGACGGCTTTGCCACCCTCAACGGCGCGGTTGACGCGGCGGAGAAGGTCGCCCCCATCCTTCCCCAGATGCTCGGCGCCAACGGCCAGACGCGCAACTACCTTATGTACGCCATGAACAACGTCGAGATTCGTGCTTGCGGCGGCTTTGGCGGTTCGCAGGGCCTGATTTCGGTCACAGACGGCCAGATGTCGATTGGCGAGTTTGTTCCCCGCATTGGACTCAGCGAGGATGAGGCAGTCGAGAGCGTCGACGAAGAGGATGAGGCGCTGTTCGGCAACCACAGTAACCTGTACAACTCGGGCAATACCTATTCGCCTGATTGGCCCCGCAACTCGCAGCGTGTCGCCGCACTGTGGAAGTCCCAGTATGGACAGGACGTTGATGGCGTCATCGGTATCGACCCGGTGTTCCTGCAGTATCTGCTGGGCCTGGTCGGTAACGTGTCACTGCCCGACGGAACGGTTGTCGACGGCACCAACGCCGCAAAGGTCCTCATGCACGATGTGTACTGGAACTATCCGGTCGAGGAGTCTGACGGCATCTTTGCATCCGTCGCCAGCGCTGCCTTCGACAAGATCCTTGGCGGTATCGGCGATGTCGATGTTACGAAGCTTGTCAGCGCCGTTGAGCGCGGTGCCGAAGAGGGCCGCCTGATCGCTTGGATGAGAAACGATGATGAGCAGAATGCCATCAAAGAGACGGGCATTGACGCTTCGCTGCCCGATCCGGATGATCCGAGTGCCGATCCCGTTGCCGGCGTTTACTTTAACAACCTGAGCTTCTCCAAGCTCGACTGGTATCTGAACGCCGACACGCAGATTGGCCAGGGCGTGAAGAACGGCGACGGCACGTGCTCCTATCGCATCACCGTTACCCTGACGAACATCATGACGCAGGAGGAGGCCGGCAAGCTGCCCGACTACGTCGCGGCGAGCGCGCCCGATGCCGCGCGCGACGACGAGCGTCTGAATGTCTCACTGTTTGCCCCGACGGGCGGCAACATCAGTGACCTTACGGTTGAGGGCACCCAGTTTGGTCTTGGCGCCGCTACGTGGCATGGAATCCCCTTCTATTCGGGCACCGTTGACCTGCATGCTGGCGAGACGACGACGATCACGTATACGCTGACCACGTCGGCTGAGGCGGGGGACAAGCCGCTTACATTGCGTCAGACTCCTACATACCAGGCGGCTCGCGATAGCGCGTCGGCGTAGGGTTTTCTGGTAGCGCAGATAATCGAGTACCATTTTGGGGCGGACAGGCAATCTGTCCGCCCCTATTTTGTAAGGAGAGCGCATGAAGTACTTTGGCACCGACGGCTTTCGCGGTGAGGCCAACGTTGGGCTGACGGTAGAGCACGCTTATAAGATTGGCCGTTTTGTGGGCTGGTATTACGGCGCCAACCGCGAGCGCAAAGCGCGCGTGATCGTGGGCAAGGACACGCGTCGCTCGAGTTATATGTTCGAGGCGGCGCTGGTGAGCGGCCTGGTCGCGAGCGGTGCGGACGCCTATATGCTGCATGTGATCCCGACGCCGGGCGTGGCGCATCAGACCGTGGAGGGCTGCTTCGATTGCGGCATCATGATCAGCGCGAGCCACAACCCGTTTTGCGATAACGGCATTAAGCTCGTCAACAGCGACGGCTTTAAGATGGACGAGGACGTGCTGGAGCTCATCGAGGACTATATCGATGGCAAGAGCGAGGTGCCGCTGGCAACGGGCAATCACATCGGCGCTACGGTGGACTACATGCAGGGTCGCAACCGCTACATTGCTTCGCTCATCGCCAGCGCGAACTTTTCGCTGCAGGGCGTCAAGATCGGCATCGATTGCGCCAACGGCTCGGCTTCCTCGGTGGCCAAGCCGGTGTTTGACGCGCTGGGCGCCGACGTGCGCGTGATCAACGCCGCGCCCGATGGCTTTAACATCAACGTCGACTGCGGCTCCACGCATATGGAGCGCCTGCAGCGCCACGTGGTGGAGCAGGGCCTGGACGTGGGTTTTGCTTACGATGGCGATGCCGATCGCTGCCTGGCCGTGGACGAGCGCGGTCGCGTGGTAGACGGCGATCAGATCCTGTACGTGTGCGGCGTGTATCTGAACAAGCACGGGCGACTCTCGGGCGGTACCGTGGTGCCGACGATTGCCAGCAACTTTGGCCTGGTCAAGTCGCTGGAGCTTGCCGGTCTGAGCGCCGTGACCAGCGGTGTGGGCGACCGTCACGTGTATGCCAAGATGCGCGAGGGCGGCTACAGCCTGGGTGGCGAGCAGACGGGCCATACGATCTTTGGCGATATCGAGCGCACGGGCGACGGCATTATGACCTCGCTGCGCGTGATGGAAGTGATTCGTGCCGAGCGTGAGACGCTCTCGCAGCTCACGGCTCCGTGTAAGCTGCTGCCGCAGGCGCAGGTGGCCGTGCACGTGGCGGACAAGGACGCCGCGCTCGAGAACATGGGCGTGCAGAACGCCATCGCCGAGGCCGAGGCGTCGCTGGCGGGCGAGGGCCGCGTGCTCGTACGCAAGAGCGGAACCGAGTCGGTTATCCGCGTGCTGGCCGAGGCGCCCGACCAAGCATCCGCCGATGCCGCCATGAAGCGCATCGCCGCCGCGCTGGAAGCTCTGTAAGGTAGTCATTGGGGACGTTCTTAAACAACTAGGTGGAAAGGGGGTGCCGCGGATTGGTTCCGCGGCGCCCCCTTTGCGTTGACGTGTCGGTTATGCCTTACAGCTCGTAGAGCGTGGTGAACTTGTCCTGCAGGTAGCTGCAGTAGTAGCGGGCATCGAACGCCATGCCGCACGCGCCCTTGATGAGCTCCGGCGCGTCCTTGGCGCGGCCCCACTGCCAAATGTGCTCGCCCAGCCAGGCGCGGACGGGTGTCAGGTCGCCGCTCGCACAGGCGCCGTTGAGGTCGACACCGTCGCGGCACATGGCCGGCACAAACATGGCGTCGTAGGCGCTGCCCAGCGCATAGGTGGGGAAGTAGCCAAACGAGCCGCCGCTCCAGTGCGTATCCTGTAGGCAGCCGTGCGTGTCGTCGGGAACGGGAATGCCCAGGTACTCATCCATGAAGCGGTTCCAAAGCGCGGGGATATCCTTGGCTGTGGCCTCGCCGGCAAACAGCATGCGCTCGATCTCGTAGCGCACCATAACGTGCAGCGGATAGGTGAGCTCGTCGGCCTCGGTGCGGATCAACGACGGCTGCGCGATGTTCACGGCACGGTAGAGCGTGTCCTCGTCGACGCCGCCGTAGACCTCGGGTGCGTGTCGGCGCAGCACCTCGAGCAGCGGTCCCATAAAGGCGCGGCTGCGACCCACGGTGTTCTCAAAGAAGCGGCTCTGGCTCTCGTGGATGCCCATGGAGGTACCACCCTCAAGACAGGTGCGCGCATAGACAGGATTGACGCCCAGCTCGTACATGGCGTGTCCTGCCTCGTGGATGATGCTGAAGACGTTGGAGATGCAGTCGTTCTCGTAGATGTGCGTCGCGATGCGCGCATCACCCACGGCAAAGCCCTCGCTAAACGGGTGCTCGGTAAAGGCGAGCGTGGTGTCGTCCAGGTTCAGGCCGACAAGCTTCATCAGATCGAAGCTCATGGCACGCTGGGCAGCCTCGGGCACGCGGGCATGCAAAAAGTCGGCAGCGGGCTGCTGGCCGCGCTCGCCGATGGCGTGCACGAGCGGCACGACCGTGGCCTTGACCTCCTCGCAAAACGCGTCGAAGCTCTTGGCGGAAAGGCCGCGCTCGTACTGGTCGAGCCAAACATCGTAGGGGTCGCGCTTGGGATCCATGAGCTCTGCCTGATGCTTAAGTTGGGCGACGATTCTATCCACATAGGGCTCAAAGCTCGCCCAGTCGTTGGCCGTCTTGGCTTTGTGCCACACGGCGTCGGCCTCGCAGGTGAGCCTGGTCCAGGCCTCGGCCTCCTCGGTAGGAATAACGCTTGCCTCGCGTTGATCGCGGCCGAGCACGCGGATCTCGTCAAGCAGCTGCGGGTCGTCGATCTTGCCGCCGGCGACGGTCTCGCGTGCCAGCGAGTGCACGAGTTCGACAGACTTTTCGCTGGTCAGGAGCTTATGGTGCTCGCCGGCAAGGGTGCCCATGGCGTCGGCACGGGCGGCGGCACCGTTGGCGGGAGCAATCGTCGCGCCGTCAAACTCGGCAATCTTGAGCAGGTACTCGCGAGTCCACAGCTTGCCCTCGAGCTTGCGGAATTTTTTGACGGCCTTGTCGACTTTAGCGGCCTTGACGCCCTTGGCGGACTTTGCCACGGCGGCCTTGGCCTTCTTATCGAGTTTCTTTCCCATACCGTATCCTTAATCTCGCAGGCCGAGCGCCGCAGGCGGGTGCGCGGCCAGTTTGCACAGCTACCTGCCTTGTACCCAGCGCGAACAAAACGGAACGCGGCGATACGACCACACAATGTGGTATCCTATAGCCCGATGCGTTGACGGAGAGGGTTTTGCCCGCCGCGTCGCCGGCAAGAGAGGGAAGGTCATGGGCTGCAAGCCTTCCTGCGGTGGCAAGGGCCAAGCGTTCACTCCCGAGCAGCGACCTCAACGGGCACGCGGCCAGTGGCAGCAAAGTCCCAGTAGGGAAGCCGTGAGCCTCGCGACAAGAGGCACAGAGTGGGCGCGGCGGGCCAGACATCCGCCGGGTCAAACAAGGTGGTACCGCGGAATTCAACCGTCCTTGGGCAATGTACATGCCCGAGGGTGGTTTTTTTGTTACCGAACCGGGCCGCGCATCCGCAACATCGGGCGGCGTCAGCCGTCCCGGAGCGCGGATGTGCGAGAGACGAAAGGGAAGACATGAGTCTGATTGATGATCTGGTCAAACTCGAGGAAGAGGCCAAGGAGCTCGTCACTAGCGCTGACGACGCCGCCAAGCTCGAGGCCGCGCGCGTTGAGCTGCTCGGCCGCAAGGGCCGTATCACCGGCCTGATGCGCATGATGGGCAAGCTCGCTCCCGAGGATCGTCCCATGATGGGCAAACGCGCCAACGAGATGCGCCAGCTGATCGAGGGCATGCTCGACGAGCGCACCACCGAGATGAAGGCCGCCGCCCTCAAGCGCGCACTCGAGCACGAGGCCGTCGACATCACGCTGCCGGGCATCCGTCCGCAGATCGGTCACCAGCACCTGATCAAGCAGATCATCGAGGAGGCCGAGGACATCTTCTGCGGCATCGGCTACACCGTCGAGTCCGGCCCCATGGTCGATACCTCCTACTACAACTTCACCGCGCTCAACGCGCCCATGGATCACCCGAGCCGCTCGGCTCGCGACACGTTCTATGTGGTCGACAACAACCCCGGCAGCGTCGCGCATCCCGAGGCTCACGCTCACGGCGAGTCCGACGTGCTGCTGCGCACCCAGACCTCGGGCGTGCAGATCCACACCATGGAGTCGCAGAAGCCTCCCATCTACATGATCTGCCCGGGCACCGTCTACCGTCCCGACACGGCCGACGCCTGCCACCTGCCGCAGTTCAACCAGATCGAGGGCCTGGTCGTCGACGAGGGTATCACCTTTGGCGATCTTAAGGGCACGCTCGACTACTTTGTTAAGTGCATGTTTGGCGAGGATCGCAAGACGCGTTACCGCCCGCACTTCTTCCCCTTCACCGAGCCTTCCTGCGAGGTGGACGTGAGCTGCCACGTGTGCGGCGGCAAGGGCTGCAACTTCTGCAAGCACAGCGGCTGGATCGAGATCCTGGGCTGCGGCATGGTCGACCCCAACGTCCTTATCAACTGCGGCATCGACCCCGAGAAGTACACCGGCTTCGCCTTCGGTATTGGCGCCGAGCGCGTCGCGGCCCTACGCTACGACCTGCCGGACCTGCGCACGTTGATGGCTGGTGACATGAGGTTCTTGAACCAGTTCTAGAACACTTTCTTCTTAGTTGCAGTTTCCGGCTCAAAGCCGCATTTATGAAAGGAGACCAGTTATATGCGCGTTTCTTACGACTGGCTCAAGACCATGATCGATATTCCGGAGGATCCCAAGACCCTTTCGGACGAATATATCCGTACCGGCACCGAGGTCGAGGCGATCGACACCGTGGGCGAGTCCTTCGACCACGTGGTGACTGCCAAGGTGCTCACCAAGACCCCGCATCCCGATAGCGACCATATGTATGTGTGCTCGGTCGATGTGGGCGACAAGAATCTCGACGCCGATGGCAATCCCGCTCCGCTGCAGATCGTCTGTGGCGCGCAGAACTTCGAGGCCGGCGACCACATCGTCACGGCCATGATCGGCGCCGTGCTTCCCGGCGACGTCAAGATCAAGAAGAGCAAGCTTCGCGGCGTCGTGTCCATGGGCATGAACTGCTCCGCGCGCGAGCTCGGCCTGGGCGGCGACCACTCCGGCATTATGATCCTGCCCGAGGATACGCCCTGCGGCATGCCGTTTGCCGAGTACGTGGGCTCGAGCGACACCGTGCTCGACTGCGAGATCACGCCCAATCGTCCCGACTGCCTGTCCATGATCGGCATGGCCCGCGAGACCGGCGCCATCTTCGATCGCGATTTCCACGTTGAGCTGCCCACCATCAAGGCCGAGACCGGCCGCGCGACCGACGACGAGCTTTCGGTCGAGATTGCCGACGAGGGCCTGTGCGACCGCTACGTTGCCCGCATCGTACGCAACGTGAAGGTCGGCCCGTCGCCCGACTGGATGGTCAAGCGCCTCAACGCCCTGGGCGTGCGCCCGCACAACAACATCGTCGACATCACCAACTATGTGATGATGCTCACCGGTCAGCCGCTGCACGCCTTTGACCTGGACACCTTTGCCGAGCGCGATGGCCGCCGTCGCGTGGTGGTCCGCGCCGCCCGGCAGGATGAGAAGTTCACGACGCTCGACGGCGAGGAGCGCACGCTCGACGCCGGCATGGGCCTTATCACCGACGGCGAGCGCCCTGTGGCTCTGGCCGGCGTTATGGGCGGCATGGATTCCGAGATCGAGGACGACACCGTCGACGTGATGGTCGAGAGCGCCTGCTTCAACGCCGGTCGCACCTCGCACACCAGCCGCGACCTGTCGCTGATCTCCGACGCCTCCATTCGCTTTGAGCGCCAGGTTGACGAGACCGGCTGCGTGGACGTCGCCAACGTTACCTGTGCGCTCATCGAGGAGATCGCCGGCGGCGAGGTCGCTCCCGGCTACGTCGACGTTTTCCCCGCGCCCAAAACCATCGACAGCATTAAGCTGCGCCTGGCCCGCGTGCATGCCATCTGCGGCGCCGACATCGAGCCCGACTTTATCGAGCGTTCGCTCACTCGCCTGGGCTGCACCGTCGAGCGCGACGGCGAGGACTTTATGGTCACTCCGCCGAGCTTCCGCCCCGACCTGCCGCGCGAGATCGATCTGATCGAGGAGGTCCTGCGCCTGTGGGGCATGGGCCGTGTGACGGCGACCATCCCGGCTGCCAAGAACCACATCGGCGGCCTGACCCGCGAGCAGAAGCTCACCCGCAAGGTCGGCGAGATCCTGCGCGCCTGTGGCCTCAACGAGACCACGACTTTTGGCTTTGCCGCCCCGGGCGACCTGGAGAAGATCGGTATGTCCACCGAGGGCCGCGGTTGCCCCGTGGTGCTCATGAACCCGCTGGTGGCCGAGCAGACCGAGATGCGCCGCTCGCTGCTGCCGGGCCTGCTGCAATCCGTGGCCTATAACGAGGCCCACGGCACGCCCAACGTGCATCTGTACGAGGTCGGCAGCCTGTTCCACGGTCGCGAGAACGCCAGCCTGCCCAAGGAGACCAAGTCCGTGGCGGGTGTGCTCTCGGGCCAGTGGAGCGAGCAGTCTTGGAGCATGAAGTACCGCAAGCTGCGCTTCTTCTTTGGTAAGGGCATTGTCGAGGAACTGCTCGCCCAGCTGCGCATCGAGAAGGTTCGCTTCCGTCCCGTCGAGGGCGAGGGCTACGCTTTCTTGCAGCCGGGTCGTGCGGCCGAGGTTCTGTCCGGCGGCACCGTGCTGGGCTGGGTCGGCGAGATTCACCCCAAGGCGCGCGAGGCGATGGGCATCGATGAGGTCGTCGTTGCCTTTGAGCTCGATCTGGACAAGCTGATCAAGGGTGCCCGCAACCAGGAGAACTACCGCGAGTTCTCGCAGTACCCGGCTGTTGAGCACGACCTTGCTATCGTGGTCGATAACTCCGTGACCTGCGAGGATCTTGAGCGCCGTATTACCAGCGCCGGCGGCAAGCTGCTCGAGGGCGTGCGCCTGTTCGACGTCTACCGTGATCCGGTCCGCGTGGGTGTGGGCAAGAAGTCCATGGCCTTTGCGCTTACGTATCGCTCCGACGACCACACGCTCACCAGCGAAGAGGTCGAGAAAGCGCACCAGAAGATCGTCACCAAGGTGTGCAAGGGCGTAAACGGCGAGGTCCGCGGCTAGGGCTTGCTCTGGGGGCGTAGGGCCTGATGGCGGTTGCTGTGGGCTCTGCGTGACCGCGGTGTTCGGAATAAGGCACCGTTGAGCCTGCATATATGACACGCGCATTACATAACGGCGTGCTGCTTTGTCGGCAGCGCGCCGTTTTGCTATGATAGCCCGCGGCGTGTTACGAATCTGACAATGCGTAACATTGACAAGGTGATTTAAGCGGCGTTGCAATTCTGTGCGCCGACAACCGGGAGGCGTACATGCACATTCCAGATAATTATCTGTCTCCGCAGACCGATGCTGTCATGGCGGTGGCAATGGTGCCCGTTTGGGTCCACTGCATCAAGAAGGTGCGCGCCACGCTCGATCGCGAGCACATGGCTTTCCTGGGCATCTGCGCCGCTTTTTCCTTCTTGCTCATGATGTTTAACGTTCCGCTGCCCGGCGGCACCACGGGCCACGCCGTCGGCGGCGCACTCATCGCGCTGCTGCTGGGCCCCGAGGCCGCGGCTATCGCTGTCTCGGTCGCGCTGGCGCTGCAGGCGCTGCTGTTTGGCGACGGCGGCATCCTGTCCTTTGGCGCCAACTGCTTTAACATGGCCTTCGTGCTGCCGTTTGTTGCCGCCATGGTATTCCGCGCGCTCAACAGCCGCCTGCACGACAAGAGCTGGGGCACCTCGGTTTCTGCCATCGTGAGCGGCTGGGTTGGCTTGTGCGTGGCTGCCCTGTGCGCTGCCATCGAGTTTGGCATTCAGCCGATGCTCTTCACCAACGCCTCGGGTGCTCCGCTGTACTGCCCCTTCCCGCTGTCTGTTTCCATTCCGGCCATGCTGATCCCGCATATGCTGGTAGCCGGTGTCGTCGAGGGCGTGGCGACGGCCGCAATCTACGGTTTCATTAAGAAGACGGCGCCGAGCGTTATCGTCGGGCCCGAGGCCGTCGACGGCCAGCTTGCTGCCGAGGGCGCTGCTGCCAAGAAGACCTCGCTGGTTCCCACGCTCATCCTGGTCGCTGTGCTCGTGGTGGCTACGCCGCTGGGTTTGCTTGCTACCGGTGACGCCTGGGGTGAGTGGAACGCCGAGGGCGCTGCAACTGCCGTCCAGGAGGCCGGCGACGACAGCCTGCAGGCTTCGGTCGGCCTCGACGCTCCGACGTTTGCCGATACACTGCCCACGGGCGATTATCTTCAGGCCTATTCCGAGGAGCAGGGCCTTGGCTTTGCCGGCCAGGCCGCGATGTATATTCTTTCGGGCGTGATTGGCGTGGCGGTGCTTACCATTGCATTCCGCCTGGTCTCGCTGACGGTCAAGGAAAGCGGTGCTCATGGCAATAGCCGAGCTGCCTAGCTGGCTTGCGGCCGAGGAGCGATATGAGCCCGTGGGGGCTCGGCATCGTGTGATGCAAAAGAATGTCCTGCACCTGGCGAGCCTGCTTGAGCGGGTTCGCCTGGGTGGAGGCGCGCACGAGGGCGGGTCGATGATCGACCGCGCCCTTTCTTGCGTTTCGGCTCCGGTGCGCCTGGTGGGGATGTTCGTTTGCGTCCTGTGCGTGTGTCTGACGCAGAGCCCGCTGTACCTCATGTTGATGGCGGCTATCGCGCTGGTGCTCGTTGCTGTGCGCCCTGTACGCGGGCTGCGCGCGACCTTTGTGCCGGCTCTCGGTGCCGCGGGACTCGCAGTGGTTCTGGCGCTGCCTGCCCTGCTGCTAGGCGCTTCCGCTACGGGCGCCATGCTCAAAATTGCGCTCAAGACGTTCATTAACCTGTCGCTCGTACTGGGCGTTTCGTGGACGCTCACCTGGAGCCGCATGTCGGCGGCGCTCAAGATGCTGCATCTGCCCGACGAAGTTATCTTTACGTTTGATATGGCGCTCAAGCACATCGAGGTGCTGGGTCGCACGGCGCACAATCTGTGCGAATCGGTCATGCTGCGCAGCGTTGGCCGTGCGCCTGAGGGATTTTCGCGTACCGACTCGCTGGCGGGTATCATGGGCATGACCTTTATCAAGGCGATGGAATGCAGCCGCGCGATGGACGAGGCCATGCTGTGCCGCGGCTTTGCCGGTACGTATCCGGCGCCCGCGCGCGCCGGGTTTAGCTGGCGCGATGCGGTCTATGCGGCCGGCGTGGCGCTGCTGGCAGTGTTGTGCGCCGTGCTGTAGTGCGGGCGGCCGAGCCGTCGATGTGAGTAGGGAAGGGCGACGTTTTGACGATCGATATGAAGAGTGCGGCGGGCACGAACGGTGCGGGCGGCGCCGAGACCACGCCGCTCATCGAGTTTCGCGACGTGGTGTTTTCCTATGCGGGGCATACGGTTGTCGATGGCGTGTCGCTGCAGGTCGATCGTGGTGAACTCGTTGCCCTGCTCGGTCCCAACGGCTGCGGTAAGACGACGATTATGCGCCTTATTAACGGCCTTGAACTCGCGGACGCAGGGGCATACCTGTTTGACGGGCACGTGATCGATGCGGCGTTTCTAAAGGATTCCGCGGCCGCTCAGCGTTTTCATCAGCGCGTGGGCTTTGTGTTCCAGAATGCCGACGCCCAGCTGTTCTGTGCTACGGTGGGCGAGGAAGTTGCCTTTGGTCCCGCGCAGATGGGGCTGCCGGCAGACGAGCTCGAGCGCCGCGTGCGCGATGCCATGGGGCTGTTCCAGGTTGCCGACCTTGCCGACGCCTCTCCCTATCAGCTCTCGGGCGGGCAAAAGAAGCGCGTTGCGCTGGCTGCGGTCGTATCGATGAACCCGGATATCTTGGTCCTCGACGAGCCTACTAACGGACTTGACGAGGACTCTTGCGACATCGTGGTCAACTTCCTACTGGCCTACGTTGCTGCCGGTAAGACGGTCTTGATGAGCACACATCACCAGGATTTGGTGCGACGCTTGGGTGCCCGTGCAATCTATATCGATCGATATCACCATGTGGTCGAGGCGCCTTCGCCGTCGTATGGAACCGAAAGCGGTGCTACGGACTAGTTGCTGCGTAGAGCGTGCGTAGCCGCCCGCGCGGCTTTGCCGTGATGGTATAGTTATCCAGGTTTTTTATGGGGGTGGCTATGCCAAGCTGGAACATTCATATCGCTCAGACGGAGCGTTTGCTGGAGCGCACCGGTGCGCTTGCCAAGAACGTGCGCGACCGCAATGCCTTTTTGTTTGGCTGCGTGGTTCCGGATATCTTCGTGGGCTATATGGTCCCTGGCATCGCCGATCCCATTCCGTACCGCATTACGCACTTTGCCAAGCCTGAGCCCATCCCTAAGCCTCGTGAGCATGAGTTCTGGGATACCTATGTGGCACCGTTGCTTAAAAGTTCGCCCACCGGTGCGCCGGCCGCAGCGACCTCGATTATCGAGGAACGCGAGCGGCTGAACCGCGTGCACTATCCCCAGCGCTACAAGGATGCCGAGCCGGTTGTCGGTCCCGGCGCCTGTGAGTTCTCGCTTGCGTCCGAAGATGTGGCGCAGTCGTTGCTCGATTTGACGCTGGGCGTCTGGTCGCATCTGGTGGCCGATACCGTATGGAACACGCGTGTGAATCAGTACCTGGAGGCGCACGGCGGCAAGCCGTGTGAGGAGTTCCGCATTAAAAAGCAAGGCGACTTTGACTGGTTTGGCAAGACGCTGGGCATTGTCTCCATCCCGCGCGCGACCGATCGCCTGTATACCGCTGCGACGCGTTTTGGGCAGTATCCCATCCATAAGGAGTATGTGCTCAAGACCATCGGCGTCATGCACGAGATTGTACGCGAAAACCCCGGCGAGCCCGATCATCCGCCGTATCGCCTGTTAACCGAGGAGTTTTTCGATGCAACGTTTACCGAGGTCGTCGAGCTAACCGAGGCAGGCTTTGCGGCTCGCGTTGCTGCACCTGACGTTCCTGCAGTCCCCCTGATCGCTAGCTGCTAGCCGGCCGGCTTAACGGAGAACAGTTCATCCCAATTGACCAACAGCTCCCGTCGCAGGGCATCTTCGGTGGTGCGTTCCTGATCGGTCTTTGGGATGTAGGGGAGTCCCGTCTTTTTATGAATGAGCTCGGCGATGTTGTTAAAGCTCTTTGTGTCCTTGATTTGCTCATAGGTTATCTGGATAACGTCATAGCCCATGCTTGTGAGGGCGGTGGTGCGCTCGGCATCGGAGAGGCTTGCGGCTTCGTTGTCATGGGCGGAGCGGCCTTGGCATTCCAGAATGACGCCCATGCTGTTGGTGGCACTTTCGATGAGGATATCGGCGTAGCAGCAGGTTTTGTCATACAGTGAGCGCGCGGCGTCGCTGAGTAGGATGCGCACGTTGTTTGCGATGTTGATGCCCATGCCGCCCTCGTCGCGGGGGAGCGAGACAAGTATGGATGTCTGTACTTCGAAGGGCGAGGCGGTCTGCCCTGTCATGTGCTCGGCCGCCCAGCGCAGTTTTTTGACGCCGCGCAGGCCTGCGGCTTGCTTGGCGAATGCGGCGATATCCGTTGCGGAAAGAAGCGGCGTGCGCTTCCACAGGTTAGT
>CABUUE010000005.1 GCA_902494685.1 uncultured Collinsella sp. | reverse complement strand
GCGCAGTTTCGCAGCGAAGCGAGAATGTTTGAGCACGGAGTAAACACCCCGTCTCCCTCGGGGAACTCCGTTGGGAGCGTTGGGGCTGTTTTGAGCTACTCCAGCTCAAACGCTCCGGTGTAGAGCTGGTAGTAATACCCGCGCTTGGCAATCAGCTCGTCGTGGTTGCCGCGTTCGATGATGCGGCCGTGGTCCAGACAGATGATTGCGTCGGAGTTGCGCACGGTGGACAGGCGGTGCGCGATGACAAACGTCGTGCGGCCTTCCATGAGCTTGTCCATGCCGGCCTGCACGATGGCCTCGGTGCGGGTGTCGATGGAGCTCGTGGCCTCGTCCAGGATCATCGCCGGCGGATCGGCGACGGCAGCGCGTGCGATCGAAATCAGCTGGCGCTGGCCTTGCGACAGCTGGGCGCCGTTGCCGGTGAGCATGGTGTCGTAGCCGTCGGGCAGGCGGGTGATAAAGTCGTCCGCGCCCGCGAGCTTGGCCGCCGCGATGCACTCCTCGTCGGTGGCATCCAGGTTGCCGTAGCGGATGTTATCCATCACGGTGCCGGTGAACAGGTTCACGTCCTGCAGCACGACGCCCAGCGAGCGGCGCAGATCGGCCTTGCGAATCTTATTGACGTTGATACCGTCGTAGCGGATCTTGCCGTCGGCAATGTCATAGAAACGGTTGATGAGGTTGGTGATAGTCGTCTTGCCGGCACCGGTGGCGCCGACAAACGCGACCTTCTGGCCCGGCTTGGCAAACACGGACACGCCGTGCAGCACCTCGTGGTCGGGCGTGTAGCCAAAGTCCACGTTGTCCATAACCAAGTCGCCGCGCAGCGGCACGTACTCGATCTCGCCGGTTGCGCGGTGCGGATGTTTCCATGCCCACATGCCGGTGTGGTGGTCGGCCTCCTCGAACTCCCAAGTCTCGGGGTTCACCTGCGCGTTGACGAGCGTCACGTAGCCTTCGTCGGCTTCGGGCTTCTCGTCGATGAGCTCAAAGATGCGGTCGGCGCCGGCGAGGCCCATGACCACGGCGTTGATCTGCTGCGAGATCTGGCCGATCTGTCCGCAGAACTGTTTAGTCATGTTGAGGAACGGCACCACGACGGCGATGGACAGCGTCATGCCCGAGATGCTCAGGTTGGGCACGCCCAGCGCCAGGAAAATGCCACCCGCCAGTGCGACCAGCACATAGAGCAAGTTGCCAAGGTTCATAAGGATGGGCATGAGGATGTTGGCGTACATGTTGGCCTTCTGCGAGACCTCGAAGAGCTTTTCGTTGCGCTCGTCAAAATCGGCCTCGGCGGCAGACTCGTGGCAGAATGCCTTGACGACCTTCTGGCCGTTCATGACTTCCTCGATATGGCCCTCGACCACGCCGAGCTCGGTCTGCTGCGCAATAAAGAAACGCGCGGAGTTGGAGCCGAGCAGCTTGGTCATAAAGGTCATAAAGGTGACGCCGGCCACAATGACCAGGCACATCCACACGCTGTAGTACAGCATGATAAAGAACACCGTGACGATGACGATGGTCGTCATGAGCAGGTTGGGCAGCGACTGGCTGATCATCTGGCGCAGCGTGTCGATGTCATTGGTGTAGTGGCTCATGATGTCGCCACGCTGGTGCGTGTCGAAGTAGCGAATCGGTAGGTCCTGCATGCGGTTGAACATCTTCTCGCGCAGCTTCTCGAGCGAGCCCTGCGTGACGATGGCCATGGCGCGGTTCCAGAAGAGCGAGGACAGGATGCCGACGCCGTAGATGCAGGCGAGGGTGGTCACGAGCTGTGCGATCTTGGGCTGCGCGGCTTCCCAATCGCCCGACTGCCACGATTCGCTAATAATCTGCAGGGCGCTCTGAAGGAAGGTCGCGCCGATGGAGTTGATGATGGCGCAGAGCACCACGCCGGCGACGACGAGGGGCAAAAGCACGGGGTAGAAGCCAAAGAGCGTCTTGATGAGGCGCGACATGGTGCCGCCCTTGCGGTTGAGCGCGCGCTCGGCGGTCGTTGCCTTACTCATGAGCCTCGCCTCCTTCCTGGGTCTGGGCTTGCGTTGCGGATGCCTCGGTGTCGGCCTCGACGGCCCCTTCGCCCTCGGCAGACATCTTGTTCTGCGAGGTGAAGGTCTCGCGGTAGATCTCGCTCGTCTTGAGTAGCTCGTCATGGCTGCCGATCTGAGCGATACGGCCGCCCTCCATGACGATGATGCGGTCTGCGTCCTGCACAGAGCTGATGCGCTGGGCGATGATGAGCTTGGTCGTGTTGGGCAGATAGCTTGCCAGCCCTGCGCGAATCTTGGCGTCGGTCTTGGTGTCGACGGCGCTGGTGGAATCGTCCAGGATCAAGATCTTGGGGCGACGCAGCAGGGCACGCGCAATGCACAGGCGCTGCTTCTGACCGCCGGAAACATTGGAGCCGCCCTGTTCAATCCAGGTGTCATAGCCCTTGGGGAAGCCATCGACAAACTCGTCGGCGCAGGCCAGATGCGCGGCCTCGCGAACCTCCTCGTCGGTGGCATTCGGGTCTCCCCAACGCAGATTTTCGGCGATGGTGCCGCTAAACAGCACGTTTTTCTGCAGCACCATGGCCACTTGGTGGCGCAGCGCGTCCAGGTTGTAGTCGCGCACGTCCATGCCGCCCACGCGTACGGTGCCTTCGGTGGCGTCGTACAGGCGGGCAATGAGGTTTACGAGCGTGGACTTGGCCGAGCCGGTGCCGCCGATGATGCCGATGGTCTCGCCGCTCGTAATGTGCAGGTCGATGTCGTCGAGCGCCTGGCGCTTCGCATGTGCGGAATACTTAAAGCTCACGTGGTCAAAGTCGATGGAGCCGTCGGCAACCTCGAGCACGGGCTCGGCGGGATCGGCGATTGTGGGCTCGGCGGCCAGCACCTCGGTAATGCGGTGTGCCGATTCGTCGGCCATGGTCACCATGACAAAGATCATCGACAGCTGCATCAGGCTCATAAGGATCTGGAAACCATAGGTAAAGATCGAGGAGAGTTGGCCCACGTCGAACAGCGTTCCCTGGCTTGTGATGATGAGCTTGGAGCCCAGGTAGATGATGACGACAAACGCGCCGTTGACGCAGATGTTCATCATGGGGTTGTTAAAGGCGAGTAGCTTCTCGGCGCGGGTGAAGTCCATCTGGACGTCGCGTGCGGCGGTCGCGAACTTCTCCTTCTCAAAGTCTTCGCGCACGTAGCTCTTAACCACGCGCATGCCGGTGACGTTTTCCTCGACGGACTCGTTAAGGGCATCGTACTTGTGGAACACGCGCGAGAAGATGGGGCGCACCTTAAAGATGATAAAGAACAGCCCAAAGCCCAGCAGCGGAATGATGATCAGGTAGACCATGGCAACGCTGCCGCCCATGATAAATGCCATGGTAAAGGCGAAGATCAATACCAGCGGCGCGCGCACGGCGATACGGATGATCATCATAAAGGCCTGCTGCACGTTGTTGATATCGGTGGTCAGACGCGTGACGAGCGAGGAGCTCGAGAACTCATCGATGTTGGCAAAGCTGAACGTCTGGATCTTGTAGAACAGGTCGTGACGCAGGTTCTTGGCGAACCCGCAGCTCGCATGGCTGCAGGTGACGCCGGCCGCGGCGCCAAAAGCAAGGGATGTCAGCGCGATGAGCACCAAAAGGCCTGCGGTGGGAAGCATCTCGGCTACGGTGGCGCCGTCTTTGATGGCGTCGATCAGGTTGGCGGTGATAAATGGAATCAGCATCTCGCAGAGCACCTCGCCAAGCACGAGCAATGGCGTGGCAACAGTGACTTTCATATAGTCGCGGATGCTGCCCATGAGGGTTTTAATCATCCAGTTCCTCCCAGGTTTTGCGGATTTTCTCGAGCATTTCGGCGAGCTGCTCGCGCTCGTCGTGAGTGAGGGCACTAAAGGCGCGCTCTCTAAAGCGGATGCGGGCGGCCTGGTCGATGCGGGCGTTTTCCCGGCCGGTTTCGGTCAGGCGAATGGTGAGTTGCCGTCGATCCTTGGGGTTACGGCTGCGCTCAATGAGGCCGTTGACCTCGAGCTTGGACAGGATCTCGGAAAGCGACCCCGGCTTGAGGTCAAAGTGCATGCCGAGTTCCTGCTGCGACATCTCGCCGCCGGGCTGCTTGGCCAGCAGGCAGATGATGGGCGCCTTGCCGGATACGCCTCCGCCATGAAAGTGCATGTAATGGCCGCAAAAGCCCAGACCGCTCAGGATGCGCTTGGCGAGTTTGTCTTCGGCGCTGACCGCTTCGGGTATGTCTACCGGTTGCGACGGGTCACCGCCGGGCTCATGTGGAAGGACGAGTGGTTCAACACACATATCTATGCTTCGCTCCTCTCTTTAGTTAGGTAGTGAAATTGTTTTGTGCCTAACTAATTTAGGAGCGTGAGAAATGAATGTCAAGGTACCAAACTTATTAAGTTACGGCGTTTTACCAAACGCCGTAACCGCTCGACGCTGCAAACGTTCCTAAGCGGCAATCTGGCGTTCAATCGTCGGGCATGGCCACAAGGCCTATGCCCTCCTCTTTCACGCCACCTTGCTCGCTTAGGAACGCTTTCGCTGTCCGTCCTCAACCTGTGATTCCGCCACGGTCCGCTTCGGTGCATGTTGATCCCTTGGGGATGGAGGAAAAGGGATCATTTTGGGCTGCGGTGACACCCTTCCGAAGTTGCTTTGCCCAAAACTATGCCGGATTACTACGATGAATTCGAAATCTCAGGCCTCAGCATTGTTTTTCGTAAAATCACAAGCTGTCTACCTGCGGTTTTGCTGGAGTGCAATTCGTTGTGGTTGGAGACTGGCGGTTTATCGTAGTAATCCGGCATGGTTTTGGAATGGTAGTAAATAGATGGCAGCTACCTTGCCGCTACCGCAGCGATTTGCCTCCCATTTCCGAAACCTTTCCGCAACAATTTGCCCTTCGCACTGTTCGACTCTGCTCGCAACGTCCCCTGCGCTACACTTAGTCGCACTGTGGCGCTGCTGCGCCGTGCCCGAACCAAGGGAGACCCTCATGAAGAACACTCAGCTGCTGCTGATCAACGATATGTGCGGCTACGGCAAGGTTGCGCTTTCCGCCATGCTGCCGGTGCTGTCGCACATGGGTTACCGTATCCACAATCTGCCGACGGCACTTGTGTCCGATACGCTCAACTATCCCAAGTTCTACATCCATGACACCACCGAGTACGTGCGCCAGAGCCTCGCCATCTGGGAGGATCTCGGCTTTGAGTTCGACGCCATCTCCACCGGCTTTATCGTGACCGAGGAAGAGACGCGCATTATTTCGGACTTCTGCCACCGTCGCGCGCAAAAGGGCACCAAGGTGTTCGTCGACCCCATCATGGGCGACAACGGCAAGCTCTACGCCGGCGTGCCCGAGTCCACGATCGGCCTCATGCGCAGCCTGCTCGAGTGCGCCGACTATGCGGTGCCAAACTACACCGAGGCGTGCCTGCTCACCGATACGCCCATTGCCGAGCAAATCACGCCCGATAAGGGCCGCGCTCTTGTGGATGCCGTGCGTGCCTTGGGCGCCAAGTCGGTGGTCATTACGAGCGCTGTGGTCGACGGTGCGAATGTCGTCATCGGTTACGACCATGTGGCGGGGGAGTACTTTACGATTCCCTTCGACCTGATCCCGGTCTACTTCCCGGGCACGGGCGACACGTTCTCGGCGGTGCTCGTCGGCCGCGTTATGGCAGGTTGGAGTCTGCAGCGCGCGACGAGCGATGCCATGCGCGTGGTAGCCGAGCTTATCGAGCGCAATGCCGACCAGGAGGATAAGTCCGCCGGCCTTCCCATCGAGGCCTGCCTGGATGTGATTGACCATGAGTAACGCCGACGAGAGCAGTACCGAGGCGGCGGGCGAGAACAAGCCGCTCGGCGCGCCGCGTGGCAAGCGTCCGCGTATTCGCATTAGCTGCGTGGACCAGCTGGGCACATGCCGCTGCCATCACGGGCACAAGCCGGGTGACGTCTTCGACTTCGACCGCGACCGCGGCAAGATGTGCGCCATGGCCTGCCATGTGGGCTTTCCCTATATCGACATCCTGCGCTATGGCGGTACCGTGCCCGGCAACGAGCCCGGCACGGCAAAGTTCTGCTGTCCCGAGGTCGATACGTTGAACGTCTGGCTCGCCGAGATCGTCGACGAGTAGTTGAGCGTGGATTTTCTCCCGTTTAGAGCGCGCTTGAACGCTCAAAGTGGGAGATCATCCACGCTCGTTTTATGCCGATGGCGTGGCACGTGCGTCCGCGTGCTCGCTTGCCTATAACTGCTCGAGCATGGCCGTGCAGCCGGCGAGCACATCGCGGTAGGTGGCATCGAAGTTGCCGGTGTACCAGGGATCGGCCACGTCGCCGGGGCGATCGGTCCAATCGAGCAGGCGCGAGATCTTGCCATCGGGGTCGCTGCCAAAAATGCGACGCAGACCTCGCGCGTTCTCGGCATCCATATAGACAATGTGGTCCCAGTTACCATACTCTGCGCGACGCACCTGGCGGGCGCGGTGCGCAACGACGGGAATCCCGACCTCGCGTAGCTTGGCAATGGTGCCGTGGTGTGGCGGGTTGCCGATCTCCTCGGTCGAGGTCGCAGCGGAATCAATGACAAACTCGCCCGCGCGCCCGGCGCGCCGCACTAGCTCGGTAAACACGGACTCAGCCATCGTCGAGCGACAGATGTTCCCATGGCAGATAAACAGTACACGTTGCATATGCGGTTTCCTTTCGATCGCCATCATCGAGCTCGAGTATCGCATCTACGCCTGCGCCCTTGCCCGCCTGCGCTCCCAGTGAGCCAATTTAATCGTCACCAGCGTAAGCACCCAGGCCACAAGCGAGAACGCGGCACCCACTGCGCCTACGTGCGCAATGCCAATGCTGCTTACCACGGCGCCGCCCACTGCGGTGCCAAACGAGATGCCGACGTTAAACGCCATGGGCTCAACCGAACTTGCGAGTACCATCGACTTGGGATGGCGGCTGCGTGCCACGTCCATGAAGTGCGTGATGCACGACACCGAGAACAGGTACATGAGCAGCGCCAAGCTAAAGACAAAGACCAGCGCGAGCGGCATGGTGCCGCCCACAGCAAACAGCCCGAGTAACGCCGCAGCCTGCAGCACAAACGTCGCAAGCAGTGCCTTCATGCCAAAGCGCGCATCGATCCATCCGCCCAGGATGTTCGAGATCAGGCAGAACACGCCGTAGGCCATAAGCGTGGTACTGGCTTCGACCGTGCCCATGCCCAACACCTGCTCTAGATAAGGCGTCACATAGCCGTAGAACACATAGACCGACCCCACGCCAAACAAAAAGATGAGCATGCCGGTGATGATGCTCGGCTCGCGTAGCAGCCCCGCCTGCTCGCGAAAGGTGGCAGGCTCGTCGGTTTGCCCAGCGCGCGGCATAAACGCCACGAGCGCTCCGCAGATCAGAACGGCAAAGGTCAGCGTGCCGTACATGGCCACGTGCCAATCGAGCGTGTCGGCCACAAACTTGCCGATCGAAGTGACAAAGACCATCGCCACGGAAAACGCACCATATACCACCGAGATTGCAAGCGAAGTTTGCTGCGGGGACAGCAACTCGGGGATGTACGTCACGCCCACGGCGAGCAGTGCGCCCGAGACGGAGCCCAGGACAATGCGCGAGATAAACAGCACCTGGAAGTTGGGTGCCAACGCCATGACCAGGTTGCCGAGCACAAAGACGATGCTGTAGCACACGAGCAGCTGGTAGCGGCGGAATCGCCCCGTGCTGAGCGCAAGCGCCGGCGTGGCGATAGCGTAGACGAGCGCGAACACGCTGATGAGCTGGCCCGCAGTGGCAAGTGATACGCCGAGTTCCGTTGCCAAGTCGCTTTCGATGCCGATGACCACGAACTCGGAGCAGCCGAGCGAGAATCCCAACAGCACGAGCAGCGCCAGGCAGAGCTTGGTGCGCGCGGGGGAGAGCGCGGCGGCGGTTGACTTACTTTTAGGCGTGGTTGCGGCGGTCAAGGTTGTCACTCCAATGTCGCATGGATAAGCGAGATTCAATCCCTGCAACTCTAACAGAATGTGACAAAGAGACAGTCCCTTTGTCACATTGCGCTGCCAGCCAGTCGCCCAAACCATCACAACATTCGGCGAAAATCTCGAAATCGAGGAAAAGCGTCGAATGTTGTGACGGTTTTCCTGTCTGCGCCGGCGAGCTCCGGCGCCGTCTGGGGGTATAAGGCTAGCAAGTGTTTATTTGCGAGGCCTAAGGGGCGCCCCGTATGGATATCGATAACTTTGAATGGTGGTATAGCGAGGGCGAGGCTCCGGACGAGGAGTGGGACGAGCCCGCGCCGCGTGACGTGTCGAGCGACGAGGACGAGACCGGCAACGATGCCGCTGTCGAGCCTGACGCCGCCTCCGATGCCGCCGAACCCCTGACCTTTGAACAGGCCTGGGCTCAGGCCGAGGCCGACGAGGCTAAGGCCGATGCCACGGCCACACTCGGCGAGCCGGCGGACATGTCCATCTCGCCGGCCAAGACCCCGCAGCCGCGCCATAACATCGACCCCGGCAGCACGGCATCCTTCAGCATACTCGACGTGCCCGCGCATGGTGCTCAGGCGCCTGCGCCCACGCATCGCCCCGACCTAGCTCGCGAGGAAGACGCGGGCCGCCGCTCCCCGCTCGGCCCCATCCTCATCGCCTTCATGGCCGGCGTCATCGCTTGCTCGGCGATCGGAAATGTCTGGAGCCATGTGGAGCAACAGCGCAAAGATGCCGCCAAGGTCGAGATGTCTGTCGAACAATCGCTCAGCCGCACGCGCTCGGTACATGTGTCGGTCGAGGTCAAGGACGGCGCGACGTGGGACACCGCCCGCGGCGACAGCCAGATGCTCATCCACATCGTGGGCCGCACACTCAGGGGGCAGGCGATTGACGAGTATCAATATGTCAACTCCGCTGGCGACGGCATCGAACTCAAGCCCGGCGACTACGAGCTCACGGTCGACGAGCCGCCCGTCGCCACCGATGGCACGCGCTTCCGCGCCTCAAAGCGCATGGTTCCCGTGAGCTTTAACTCGCAGGCGCCCGATACGGTCGACAGCACGCCGCAGGGCGGGTTCGACCTTTACGCAATCGCTCAATAACTGCGCCTGCCGCTTCTCCTTGCCGCCAAGAGTGGCACAATAGCCCTCGACACTATTGTTTACTTTTGGAGGAAGTAGCATGTCTACCGTCACCACCATCAAGCGCGGCGGCCTCACCGCGGCCATCGATTCCATGGGAGCCCAGCTCACGAGCCTTGCCCTCAACGGCAACGAGTATCTGTGGCAGGGCGACCCCGCCTTTTGGGGCAAGCATGCGCCCATTCTGTTCCCCATCGTGGGATCGCTGCGCAACAACACAGCGACGTCTGCGGCTGGCACCTGCGAGATGCCGCGCCACGGACTCGCGCGCATTGTCGAGCACAAGCTGGTCGAGGTTTCGGAGGACGGCTCCTCGGTAACTTACGAGATCACCGATACGCCTGAGTCGCTCAAGGCTTTCCCCTTCCACTTTAAGCTCAACATGACCTATGCCCTAACCGGCGACGCCACGCTCACGCAGACCTTTGCCGTCACCAACACCGGCGACGTGGACCTGCCGTTCTCGGTGGGCGGCCACCCCGCGTTTAACGTACCGGCTCCCGGTGCCGAGGACGAGGCATTCGAGGATTACGAGCTGGCATTTACCGAGGCTTGGACCAACGAGGCCCCCATCATTACGCCCGATGGCCTCATGACGTTTGAGGGTAGCTACAAGGCTCCCGACAACTCGGACGCGCTGCCCATCACGCACCGTAGCTTCGATAACGATGCCATCATGTTCACCGATACCCCGGGTTCCACGCTCACGCTGCGCGGCCGCAAGTCGGGCCACGGCGTCAAGATCGACTTTGAGGGCTTTAAGTACATTGGCGTGTGGTCTGCCGCCAACGACGCTCCGTTTGTGGCGCTCGAGCCTTGGACCGGTCACACCACCATGGACACCGAGGACGACGTCTTTGAGCACAAGGTCAACACCATTACGCTGACGCCGGGCGAGACGGACGTCCGCAGCTTTAGCGTCACTTTGCTCTAGAGGTTCCGCCGTTCTAACGAACGGCGGACCGGTCGACGCTGCGCGCCACCCAGAGCGACAATTTGTCATTCAAAAGGCAAGGCATGACCAGAAGGTCTATGCCTTGCCTTTTTCATGCCAACTTGTTCGCTCTGGGCGGCGCTCGCTGGCATTGCCAAAACATCGACGTTCCCAATGACTACCGTGTGTCTATTAATTTTTCGAGCTTGTGCTGCGCTGCTGGTCGCTGGCGTATATCCTGTCTTGTTGTCAGCAAAACGAAATAGGGAAGGCACCAGATGCAATCTCGACAACAACACGGCACGCATGTCCAGCCGGTATGCAGCCGTCGCATCTTTTTGGGTAGCGCTCTCGCTGCGAGCGCTTCTGTCGTCGCCGGCGCACTTGCCGGTTGCCAGCGTCCCTCCACGCTGGAAGTAGTTCAGCCCACGACGGGCGGCGGTCGCGACGACCTGTCCGATTCCGTGATCGGCAAGGACAAGATCCGTATCGGCATGGAGGCGGCCTACGCCCCGTACAACTGGCAGGTCTCCGAGGCCAGCGAGTACACCATCCCCATCGACAACGTGCAGGGCGCCTATGCCGACGGCTACGACGTGCAGATCGCCAAGATCGTCTGCAAGGCCCTCGGCGGCGAGCCCGTTGCCGTCAAACAGAGCTTCTCGGGCCTTATCGACTCGCTCAACAACGGCCAGATCGACCTCATCATCGCCGGTATGAGCGCCACGCCCGAGCGCGAGGAGTCTGTCGGCTTTTCCGACCCGTACTTTATCGGTTACTTTGGCCTGTTCGTAAAAGAGGGCTCGCCTTACCAGAATGCGATCAAGCTCAGCGACTTTAGCGGCGCTACGGTCCTCGGGCAAAAGGACACCATGCTCGATACCGTCATCGACGAGATTCCGGGCGTTGTCCACAAGAACCCGGTCGATTCGGTTCCCACGGTGTTTTCGAACCTGCTGCAGGGCACGTGCGACGCCGTGACCTATAACACCGAGAACGAGAAGGGCTATATGGCCCAAAACCCGGGCATCGTCCCCATTCATTTTGCCGAGGGCGAGGGCTTTAAGCAGGAGGTCGCGGCAAATGTCGGCTGCCGCAAGGGCTCGGACAAGCTCCTTAAGCTCATCGACAAGACACTCAAGGGCATTAGCCAAGAGGAGCGCGACCAAATGTGGGACGCGTGCCTCGACCGTCAGCCGGCATAGGGGGGCAGCATGAAAACCATCAATCGTCTGGCCTCCTTTATCAAGGCCGACCACCGTTATGTGTACCTGGGCACGAGCGTTATCGCGGCGCTCGGCCTGGCGTTTAGCCAGCGCAACCCCACACCGCTGAGCTTCTTGGCTCCCACCGGTATCTTCCAGGATTGCCTTTGGGCAATCCTTTGGGCCTGGCTCGTCGTATCGGCGGCGGCGCTGGTCACCAAGCTTATGCACTGGAACGACTATCGCGAAAAGTCGCCGTTCGCATCCGAGCGCTTCCGTCGCGGCGCGCGCCTGGGCAGCTATGTCGTCGTTGCTATTGCGGTGATCTTCTTTGTCGACCGCTGCGTCATGTCATTTATCGACCTGGTGCAGGTGAGCATTGTCTCGGACTCCAACCCCAGCGACTTTTTGTCGAGCCTGGTCTACATGACCTACAAGAGCGGCGACTTCTTTATCCGCGGCATCGAGATCACCATTGCACTTGCGACCTTCGGTACCGTCATCGCCTTTTTCCTGGCGCTGCTTTTTGTGTTCCTGCGCATTCAGACCTTCGATCGCGTGGACAACGACCTGGTGCGCTTCTTTAAGAGCATCGGCCGCGGCTTTGCGACCATCTACTCCACCATCGTGCGCGGCACGCCCATGATGGTCCAGGGCCTGCTCATCTATTACGCGGGCTTCACCGTTTTGCGCGGCATGGGCTTCGAGACCGCCCAGGCCAACCAGATTTGGAGTACCTTCACCGCCGGCCTCGTCACCATCTCGCTCAACTCCACCGCCTACATGATGGAGGTCCTGCGCGGCGGCATCGAGTCCATCGATCCCGGCCAGGCCGAGGCGGCGCGCTCGCTGGGCCTGTCGCAGTGGCAAGCCATGCGCAAAGTCGTGTTCCCCCAGGGCATTAAAAACGCGATTCCGGCGCTCACCAACGAGCTCATCATCAACATCAAGGATTCGTCGGTGCTTTCGGTCATCGGCGTGTTCGACCTCATGTACGCCACCACCACTGTCGCCGGCGTGTACTACCGCCAGATGGAGGTCTACTGCGTGGCGCTCGTGGTCTACCTGATCCTGACGCTCGTGGCGAGCCGCCTGCTCGAGGCCTTTGGCAAAAAGCTCGGCGCCGAGGCTCCGGCAACGCTGCCCAGCTCCAACTAGGCTCAAGACGAGGAGAATCATCATGACAGATACCGCCACTACCGGCACCGCGGCCGCCGCACAGACCAATGAGCCGCTTATCCGCGTCGAGGGCCTGCGCAAGAGCTTCGGCTCGCTCGAGGTGCTCAGGGGCATCGACCTGTCCGTTAACCCCGGCGAGGTCGTCACCATTATCGGCGCCTCGGGCTCGGGCAAGTCGACCTTCCTGCGCTGCCTCAACCTGCTCGAGACCCCGGACGCGGGCCACATCTGGTTCCACGGCCAGGACCTTACGGCCGAGCGCTGCAATATCAATAAACTCCGCGAGGACATCGGCATGGTGTTCCAGGGCTTTAACCTGTTCAACAACATGGACGTGCTCGACAACTGCACGCTCGCGCCCGTCACGCTCAAAAAGATGAGCAAGGCCGAGGCCGAGAAGGTCGCGATGGAGCATCTGACGAGCGTGGGGCTCGAAAAGTTCGCGCACGCCGCCGTGGGTCGCCTGTCCGGTGGCCAAAAGCAGCGCGTGGCCATCGCGCGCGCCCTGTGCATGAATCCGCAGATCATGCTGTTCGACGAGCCGACCTCCGCACTCGACCCCGAGATCGTGGGAGAGGTGCTCGAGGTCATGCGCAAGCTCGCTGCCGACGGCATGACCATGGTCGTCGTCACGCACGAGATGGCCTTTGCCCGAACCGTGTCCGACCGCGTGGTCTTTATGGACAAGGGCGTGGTGCTCGAGGACGCCGCGCCGGCCGAGCTCTTCGGCAGCCCCAAACACCAGCGCACTCGCGAGTTCCTCTCTCGTTATCTCGAGGACAAATAACCGACCGCAAACGCTTGCGTTGCAGGGCCGCTCCCGTGGGGCGGCCTTTGTCGTCACAATCGAAAGGATGTCATGGCCGAGGTTTGGCGCTTCTTTGCGCATGAGGATGATTTTGCCGATTTGGACGAAACTGGCGCGTGCGAGCGCTTGGGCCGCGTGCTGTCATTTCCGACTATCTCGAGCATGGATGCCGAGGCGGTGGACTGGCGGCCCTTCGACGACCTGCGCGCCTATATGCAGCAGGCCTGGCCGCACGTATTTGCGGCGGGCGAGGTCGAGCTTATTGACCATTCGCTGCTGGTGGCGCTTGCCGGCACCGATCCAGCTCTTAAACCCATTATGCTCATGGGCCACATGGACGTGGTCCCCGTGGTGCCGGGTACCGAGGCCGACTGGACGCACGCCCCCTTTAGCGGGCACGTGGACGACACCTACATCTGGGGCCGCGGCGCGATCGACATGAAGGACCAGGTCGCAGGTATTCTCGAGGCTGTCGAGTATGCGCTGGCGCACGGTTGGCAGCACGAGCGCACGCTGCTGCTGGCCTTTGGCCAGGACGAGGAGACTACGCAGTACGGCGCAGGCGCCATCGGCCGCGTGCTCGAGGAGCGCGGCATTGAGCTTGAGTACCTGATCGACGAGGGCGACTACCGCATCGTTCCGGCTGCCGAGTACAGCGCGGGCGAGGGCTGGCTTATGCACGCCGACCTCGCGGAGAAGGGCTATGCCGATATCGTGCTCAAGACAAAGAGCGCGGGTGGACATTCTTCCAACCCCTACGGCGGCACGTCGCTCGAGGTGCTCAGCCGTGCCATCACCGCAATCTGCGATATCGAGTGGCCGACGCGCGTGACCGACTTGCTTGCCGCCCAGCTCGTCGAGTTGGGGCTCTACACGGCCGATGAAATTGCCGCCAACGGGAATGCCATTGTCCGCGATTGCCTCGCCAGCAAGAAGCTCTATCCGCTGGTGACGACCACCTGCGCGCCCACGCAGATCGAGGGTGGCAGCACCGGCGCCAACGTAATGCCGCAGGATATGTGGGTCAACATTAACTTCCGTATGCTCGAGGGCACGAGCGTGGCCGACGTTGTGGCGCGCTGCCGTGAGGCGGTTGCCGGGGCGGACCTTGCCGGTCGTGTCGAAGTGAAGCTAGGCCCCGGTAGCTCCGAACCCTCGCCGTCCCCGCGCATCGGTGGTCCCGGCCTCGAGGCGGTTCGCTCCATCGCCGCCCGCTATTTCCGTAATCCAAAGGGGACGGAGGAAAACGGATCATTCGAGCCAGTGGCAATTGTGCCCTCGACCGTGATCGGTGCGACCGACGCTGCCAACTACCAACAAATTTGCCCTGAGTGCATTCGCTTCTCGGCCTTTGTGGTTGATGACGACGAGTGCGATCGCGGCGTCCACGGCACCGACGAGCGCATCACCCGCCACGCCTACCTCCAGGGCGTGCGCTTCCTCATCGCCCTGCTCCACACGCTCTAGCATGCGACAAAGGGACTGAGCCGATTTCATCGGTAATGAGACAAAAACTGTCATAGAATAAGACTAAGATATCTTAAGAGACATATGCTGGGGTTGGTATTCCTTGAACGACTGCGGGCATGTGCCAGACTGCCTCGGCCCCCGGGGAGCACCCGGGCAGGTCGCCGTGTGACTGGGGAGGAAATTATGCAGGAGCTCAGAGAGACGACGTCTCGACTCGTGAATAATGCTACCGGGGGGGTGTCTAAGCAGGGAACTTCCTGGTGAACACCGGCCGCGCGAGCGGTGGTCCGTCATGTCTTATGGCCGTCGTCGTGGGCTGCGCCCGGTCTCGCCATATGTGATTGTTTTGGCCCTCGCCGTCGCGCTGACGGCGAGTTTCTTCCTGCCGACCCGTGCGGAAGCGGCGTTTTCGGACCACACGGTTACGACGATTTCGCCTTCGGGGACAACAATCAACCTGTTTGATTACTGGGTGAATCCCGATAACCATCTGTCGGTTTCCGGCAACGGCGGCGTCAACGCAAACCACCGGTTCCAGTTTAACGACGGCCAGGGTGGTGAGTCGCTCAACCATTGGACGGGCAACACGAACCCGCAGCCCGGCATTGTCAACAACACGCTTTTAGACGGCTATCCGCAGCTTTCCAAAACCTGGGGCGGCGAGTCCCTCTGCTACCTGTTCGATTCCTCTGCCCAGATCGGCAAGACGTCCCATTTTGGCGTGACGGGCCTCCTCAAGGTTCAGAACGGCTACTACGTCTATGACAGCTCCAAAAACTACGCAGCCTACAACGCTGACAAGAATGCCTTCGACATCTATGACACCTGGGGCATTGACAAAGTGGGCGATTCGTCCCACCAGGGTCAGTTCTTCCCGTTCGACGCGGCAGACAAGGTGCTCAAAGAGGAAAACGGCCGGCTCGTCCAAACCGGCATCAAGGCAGACAACACCGGTGATTCGCGCTACAACGACGGCCGCCCCGTCAACCACCACTTCGGCCTCTCAATGTCCACGCGATTCGTGCAGCCTGCTGGCGGCAAGACGAACGCGGGCGACGACATGGTGTTCGAGTTCGCCGGCGATGATGACGTCTGGGTGTTCATCGACGATGTCCTCGTGGGTGATATCGGCGGTATTCACAACCGCGCGAGTCTGAGCATCAACTTTTGTACGGGCGACATTAAGGTGAACGGTAATAACGACGGCACACTGAAGAACAAGTACCAGAAGGCGAATAAGGACACTTCGGGCTTCAACGACAACACCTTCGCCGACGGCACCAACCACACCCTCAAGTTCTTCTACCTGGAGCGCGGCGCCACCGACTCCAACATGGAGCTCAAGTTCAACCTCGTGACGGTGCCCGAGTCCGACATCATCAAGTTCGACCAGGACGGCAAGTTCGTACAGGGTGCCGAGTTCAAGCTCTATAAGACCGACAAGGACTTCAAGACCGTGGGCGAGCTCATCGGCTCCGGTACCACGGACGAGGCCGGCCACCTAACGCTCACGAACGACGTGGACAACGGCGTCATCAACTTCGACGATCTCTACAACAAGGATCACGACAACAACAAGTACTACCTCCTGAAGGAGACGCGCGTACCCGAGGGATACCGCTCGAGTCTCGCGGCGACGGGTGGTAGCATGCAGCTCGAGTACGTGCCCGCGAGCGCTGAGAACGGCGCGGGCGGCGTCATCATCAACCGCGGCGGTATGGACGTGGGCAGCGTCGTGTGGAAGACCGGTGCGTTCGCCGCCGCGAAGGAGACCATCACCGCGCCGTCGACCGTGTACAAGGCAAATAATGACCTGACGAAGTCCGACAAGACCGTCAATCTGGACTCCGGCATACTGTTCGCTGTGGTGCTCAAGCGCGACAAAAGCGCAGGCACAGGTATCAAAGATCCGAGCAATTGGTACGCCGTGTCGGGCGACCCATCGACGGGAGCGGGATACACCCTCGCCAAGGAGCCGGGCATGACCGGTGCTATCGAGGCGGCGAAGAAGGACCTGCACGCCTTCACGCTCAACACAAGCGGCCAGTACCAGGTAGAGATTCAAAATCTGCCCGGTGACATCTCCAAGTACTACTACCTGCTGAGCGGTGATGCCCGCAAGGATGCCGAGTACACGGTGGCCATCTACCACACAACGGCGATCTCGATCGGCGACGCGACGCCTAAGAACACAGTCCACGTGTACAGCGACGACATCGCAGACGGCACGAACTTCAAGCGGCAGTTCGCCACGCGCCTGCTCGTCACGAACATCCAGAATCGCCTGTTCGTGCAGAAGACCGATACCGAGGGTAAGCCCGTTGACGGGGCGAAGTTCGGCCTTTACAAGTCCACCCAGGTGACTACGGATGCGAACGGCAAGGCCGTGCTCGATGGCGACCAGGCCCCCTACGACACCCTGACGACGAGGTCGGTCGCCAACCCGGTCAAGCTCGAAGGGGCGGGCGTATTCCCGTCTACGAGCGACAGTAGCGAGCCGCTCGTGAAGGGTACCTACTTCCTGAAGGAGGTCTCGGCGCCCAATGGCTTCCTGCTTAATGACAGGCTCATCAAGGTGATTGTGGACGATTACGGCGTCCACGCCGATGCTGGTACAGTTGATGACGGCGTTTCGACGTTCGTGGGCGTGGGCTCGCTCATGAAGAGCCTGGGCCAGTTTGGCGCAGAGGGCGACATTGACAACACGCTCACGTGGATCAAGGGCCAGCGCCAGACGTCCGACGGGACGCTCGACGGCAACGGCAACCTTTCCTGGAACAATGACGCCAAGGGCGGCGAGAATGAGGTACATCTTAAGTACGGCGCCAATGGACGTGTCTACCAGTATGGGCCCACCAAGAAGGACGAACCTTACCGCCTGGAGACCGAGACGGGCTGGATACGTATGGGCATCACGCAGGACGTGTCTGGTGACACTAATGCGAAGGGCGCCCGCGCCGACCTGGGCGACATGAATCTGAACGCCCTGTTTACGGGCGCCACCTGCGTGCGCGTGGCGAACGAACGCGAGGCGAGCCTCGAGGTGATGAAGAAGGTCATGGTGCCAGCGGGCCTGACGGGAAAACCGGACGCGGGGTTCACCTTCAAGTTCACCGTGCCCACGACGGCGGGGAAGACGTACAAGGCCGCGGTGTTTGAGAACGCGGGGACCGCAAGCGAGAAGCAGGTCGGCAAAATGTTCGACCTCGAGAACGGCCGCGAGCAGACCATCACGGCCGACCAGACGATCCGCGTGTACGGTCTCGCCGAGGGTGACCAGTACGCGGTGCAGGAGCTGACCGGCGCAGACAAGATGCCCGCGGGCTATAAGCTGACCGGCCGCAAGCAGGGTGACAAGAATCTGACTGAAGAAGGCGATAGCATCTCGGGCAGGATTGCCCCGCAGAATTCCGACGGCACGGTGGCCAAAGACAACAAGCTGGTGTTCACCAACAGCTACAGCGTGAAGTCTTCGGTGACGCTCACAGGCATCAAGGCGAAGAAGAAGTTCACCGGCCGTGAGTGGACTAGCGCCGACAGCTTCGAGCTTTGCCTGCGCGCCGCCGATGGAACGCCGATGCCTGATGGTGCCACGGCAGCGCCCGTGGCCGGCATGAAGCAGGTCGAGAAGACCGTTACGAGCGCCGAAGAATTTAGCTTCGGAGAGATTAAGTATGAGAAGCCTGACAAGTACACCTACTACATTGCCGAGACTACGCCCGCCAAGAGCGATCCCAGTTGGCTGGGCGGTGTCAGCTACTCCAGCGCCGAATACAAAGTGACCGTAACGGTGAAGGATGACGGCAAGGGAAATCTGACCGAGCCAGTCGTCAAAATGGAGCAGATCTATAAGGATGATGGCACCGCCACATCTCAGGTGATCGACGATCAGATTGCGGTGATCACGAACACGTACCGCCCGAAGGAGACCTCGGTAACGCTCAAGGCGACGAAGCGCTTCACGGGCGGTGAGCTCGCGGGGAGTGACTTCACGTTCCAGCTGCTCGACAAGGACGGCAGCGTGGTCCAGACTGTCCAAAACGAGAAGGACGGCAAGGTCGCCTTTGCAGCCATCGACTACGCTACGCCGGGCGACCACGACTACACCATCAAGGAGGTGAAGGGCGCCGACTCGACCGTCGTCTACGACGCGAAGGGCGTGAAGGTCCACGTCAAGGTCACCGACGAAAAGGGCGAGCTGAAGGCGACCGTCACCTACGACGGTGAGAAGGCCGTGCCGACCTTCACCAACACGAAGCCGACGGCGGACGTCACCGTTGAGGCCACGAAAGTTCTCGCGGGCAAGGACCTGACGGCCGATGCGTTCACCTTCGGCTTGTACGACCAGGACGGCAATGAGGACGCTCGCGGCACCAACGATAAGAATGGCAAGGTCAAGCTGACCGTCAAGGGCCTGAACCTGGGCGAGTACGACTACGCGCTCAAGGAGGTCGCTGGCAGCGATTCGACCATCACCTACGATTCCACGGAGGTGAGGGTTCACGTCTCGGTGAAGGCGGAGGGCGACAAGGCGAAGGCGACCGTCACTTACGACGGCAAGAACGATATCCCGACCTTCAAGAACACGTATCAGCCCGCCGAGACCTCGGTGACGCTCGCGGCGAAGAAGGCCTATGTGAAGTCCGACAGCACGCCGGCTGCGCTCAAGGGCGACGAGTTCGCCTTCGACCTGTACGAGGGCGATCTGACGGCCGAGCAGCTGAAGGGCAAGCAACCCATCCGGAGCGCCAAGAACGGCGAGGACGGCACCGTCACCTTCCCGGCCATCAACTACACCAAGGCCGGCGAGTACAAGTACACCATCGTGGAGAAGAAGGGCGACCTGTCCCACGTGACCTTCGACGACGCGGTGCACCATGCCGCGGTGAAGGTCATGGACAAAGCTGGCAAGCTGGACGCCGCCGTTGCCTACGATGGTGACAAGGCCGATGCCCCCACCTTCACGAACACCTACACCGCAAAGGGATCCGTGGAGCTGACGGCGACCAAGGTCGTTGCGGTCGCGCCGGGCTTCACGCACGACACCAAGCTGAAGGGCGGCGAATACACGTTCGAGCTGAAGGACGCCGACGGCAAGGTGCTCGACACCGCGAAGAACGAGGCCGATGGCACGGTGAAGTTCACGCGCGACTTCGAGCTCGCCGACCTGGGCGGCGCCGCGAGCAAGGACTTCACCTACACCATCGTGGAGCAGCCGGGCGCGGAGCCGGGCATGGTCTATGACAATCATGCCCTCACCTATACGGTGACGGTCACAGACGGCGGGAACGGAGCACTGAATGCGAAGGCGATCGTGACGAGCGCATCCGGCTCGGATACCTTCACCAACACCTACCAGCCGGCCGCGACCGGTCTGGCCCTCGGTGCGCAGAAGAGCTATGTGAAGAAGGACGACAACACGCCGATCGTCCCCAAGGACGGCGAGTTCACCTTCGATGTGTACGAGGGAAAAATGACTGCTGAGCAGCTTGCCGGGGCCAAGCCCGTCCGGACCGCGACCAACGGCGCGGACGGAAGCGTTAACTTCGACGCCTTCTCCTACGCGAAGCCGGGCACGTACGAGTACACTATCGTGGAGCGGAAGGGTGATCTGGCCTACGTGACCTACGACGACGCGGTGCATCATGCCGTGGTGACGGTTGTGGACAATGCCGGCACGCTGCAGGCGAGCGTCGCCTACGACGGCGCGGACGCCACGAAGCCCACCTTCACCAACACCTACAAGGCGAAGGCGACGAACTCCGGCGCGATCGCCCTCACCAAGAGCGTTGACGTGCACGACGGCAGCTATCAGCTAAAGGCGGGAGACTTCGCCTTCGAGCTGGTGGGGTCTGACGGTACGGTGCTCCAGACCCAGAAGAACGACGCCAAGGGCAAGGTTTACTTTAACGAGCTGACCTTCGACCATGCGGGCACCTTTCCCTTCACGGTCCGTGAAGTGCAGCCGACGGACGGCGCGCCGGGCGTGCCGGGCGTGACCTACACCGGCAAGACGTACACCCTGACCTACGTGGTGAAGGACAACAACGACGGCAAGCTGGTGGTAGAGAGCTCTACGGTGAAACCGAGCGAGGGCACCGAGAACGGCGTCACCCCCAATACCATGACGTTTGCGAACAGCTACCAGCCGGGTCAGACCTCCTACCAGATCTCTGGCACCAAGGTGCTTGAGAATGCCGACCCGGCCACCACGCGGACGCCCGCCGATGGCGAGTTCACATTCGCGCTGATTGACGTGGCCACCGGGCAGGAGATCGACCGGACCACGAACGTGGGTAAAGCGTTTACCTTCAAGGCCATCTCGTACACCGCAACTGGTTCGCATGCGTACCAGGTGAAGGAGGTTGCGGGCCAAGATGGCACCATCACTTACAGCGATGCGGTGCTGGACGTAACGGTGAACGTGACCGATGACGGCAGCGGCCAGCTGACCGCGACGGCGAACAAGACGGCTGCGGATCTGACCTTCACCAACACCTACACGCCGACGGCAACGACGGCGACGATTACCGGAACGAAGGCTCTGACCGGCCGCGACCTGGCCGAGGGTGAGTTCTTCTTCGACCTGAAGGACGCCGACGGTAACGTGGTGCAGACGGTGCAGAACGGCGCTGACGGCACGTTCGGCTTCGCGCCGCTGCAGCTGGACAAGGTGGGGACGTACGTCTACACCGTGTCCGAGCGGGCAGGGGCGACGGCGAACGGCGTCACCTACGACACGACGGTCTTTACCGCGACGGTGACGGTGACGGAGAATGCGGAGACGCACGCGCTGGAGGCGCAGGTTGCCTACAGCAAGGGCGGCAAGGCTGCGGATGCGGTGGCGTTCAGCAACAGTTACGCGCCGGCCGCGACTGAGGTGAAGCTGGGGGCCTCCAAGGTGCTGAGCGGCGAGGACCTGAAGGAAGGGCAGTTCTCCTTCCAGCTGAAGGATGCCGACGGCAAGGTGCTGCAGACCGCAAAGAACGCGGCGGACGGCACGGTGGGCTTCGAGGCGATCTCGTACGACAAGCCCGGAACGTACGCCTACAGCATCTCCGAGGTGGACGACGGTCAGAAGAACGTGACGTACGACGCGGCCGAGCACCGGGTAACGGTGACGGTGACGGACGACGGTGCGGGCCATCTGGTGGCGACGGTAACCTATGACGGCGCCGTGGCGCCGGTGTTCAAGAACACGTACACGCCGCCGACCACCCCGCCGACGGAGCCGCCCACCAATCCGCCGAGCAAGTCACCG
>CABUUE010000004.1 GCA_902494685.1 uncultured Collinsella sp. | reverse complement strand
GAGCTCGGTGCTGTTTGATGTCGTCGATGGCGATGAGGTGCACGCCGGCGACCACGTGGGCCAAGTGCGCGGCGACGCGCGCGTGCTGCTTTCGGGCGAGCGCGTGGCACTCAACTACCTGCAGCGCATGAGCGGTATCGCTACCTATACGCACCAGATGGCCGCGGCGCTCGAGGGCACCAAGACCGTGCTCGTCGATACGCGCAAGACCACGCCGGGCATGCGCGTCTTTGAGAAGGCCGCGGTCGAGATTGGCGGCGGCAGCAATCACCGTTACAACCTGTCGACGGCCGTCATGCTCAAGGACAACCACATCGATGCCGCCGGCGGCGTGACGCGTGCAATCGAGATGGCGCGCGCCCATGCATCGTTTACTGCGACGGTCGAGATCGAGTGCGAGAACCTGGACATGGTGCGCGAGGCCGTGGAAGCCGGTGCCGACATTATCATGCTCGACAATATGACCCATGACGACATGGCGGCCGCTATCGAGCTTATCGCCGGTCGTGCCAAGACCGAGTGTTCGGGCAACGTGGACGCCGACAACATTCGCGCCCTGGCCGATCTGGGTGTCGACTATATTAGCTCGGGCGCCCTGACGCACTCTGCGCCGATTCTCGACCTCTCGCTTAAGCACCTGCGTCTGCTGGACGGTAAATAATGGACGCCCGCGAGCGTCGCCGTGCCATCATGGGCGTGCTCGAGCGAGCCAAGGGCCCCGTCTCCGGCAGCGCACTTGCTCGTGAGGTGGGTGTGAGCCGCCAGATTGTCGTGCAAGACATCGCCCTGCTGCGCGCCGATGGGCACGATATCGTGGCGACCAATCGCGGCTACGTGCTGCAGGAGGCGGCGAGCAGTCCGGCTGTTCCCACGCGCTTGGTCAAGGTTCGCCACGGCGTGGAGCAGGCAGGCGATGAGCTCACGAGTATCGTCGACGCCGGTGGTGCCGTGCTCAACGTGATCGTCAATCACCGCGTGTACGGTAAGATCACGGCCGACCTGGACATCCGCAATCGTCGCGATGTTGAGCGCTACCTGCACGATATCGAGAGCGGCAAGAGCTTTCCACTACTAACGGTGACGAGCGGCTACCACTTCCATCGCATCGCGGCGGAAGACGAGCAGACCCTCGACGAGATCGAGGCCATGCTCAAGGAGAAAGGCTACTTGGCTGACCTCATGCCCTACGAAGACGACCTATCGTAGCCGATGCTGCAAACGCCCCTAAGCGGCAATCTGCAGCGGTGCCAAATTAGTTATCCGCACAAACAAAAAGGAGGCCTCCGCGGCGATGCGGAAGCCTCCTTTTTTGTGCACGGTGTACTTTTGAGTGTGCAAGTGGGGAGTTGTTACTCCTCGACGATCTCAGTGATCGCGCCAGCGGGGCAAGCGTCCTGGCAAGCGCCACAGGCGACGCAGGAGTCCTCGTCAGCGACGGTAGCGACGTCCTGGAGCTCCAGAACGCCAGCGGGGCAGGAGTCGACGCAAACGCCACAAGCGATGCACTCGTCGGCATCAATTACGGGATGAGCCATGGTAGTTTCCTCTCTGTTGACCGACGCTACAGGCGATGCGCGCCGGTTTGATTCGGGCAAAAACATACCACGGGAGCGACCGTTTGCAATACCCTCTGACCGGCATCTTCATACCGTTCGCCGAGTATGCCGCGGCTTACTAAAAAACATGCAGGTGAGGCCGTTGAGCTGCGCAAATGTTAGCTATAGGTGACTTGAAATATAGGGCGATTGAGCGTGCTTGCGGAAACCGCATCCCGTAATCCACGTCCAAAACGGGACACGGCTTCAGACTCGCACCTCAGTCAACTCTACATAGATCTCAATAGATCTGCCGAGAACTCAAACAGTGTATCTACCTGCGCATTTGAGAACCTAAACTCTCAGAGATAAGAAATCTTATATGAATTGACTTAGATTTTGTATATTCCGGCCCATAAGGGGATACACTACATCCTGAAAGACAAGCCGAAACACCGCTCGGCAGACCGCCGAGTCGGTGCAAACGCACAAGAGAGAGGGAATTTCTAATGGGCAAGATTCTTGGTATCGACCTTGGTACTACCAACTCCGCTATGGCCGTCCTCGAGGGCGGTTCTCCGACCATCATCGTGAACGCCGAGGGCGACCGCACCACCCCGTCTGTCGTGGGCTTCCGTGCCGACGGCGACCGCGTCGTGGGCAAGGCCGCTAAGAACCAGGCTGTCACCAACCCCAAGAACACCGTGTTCTCCATCAAGCGCTTCATGGGCCGCAAGTATTCCGAGTGCACCTCCGAGATCAAGACCGTGCCGTATGAGGTCAAGGAGGGCCAGGGTGGCCGTGCCGTCGTCGACATCGAGGGCAAGGATTACACCGCCGAGCAGGTGAGCGCCATGACGCTCGCCAAGATGAAGGCCGACGCCGAGAAGTATCTGGGCGAGACCGTCACCGACGCCGTCATCACCGTCCCGGCCTACTTCAACGACGCCCAGCGTCAGGCCACCAAGGACGCCGGTAAGATCGCCGGCCTCAACGTCAAGCGTATCGTCAACGAGCCGACCGCTGCTGCTCTGGCCTATGGCCTGGACAAGCAGGGCACCGACCAGCGCATCCTGGTCTTTGACCTGGGCGGCGGTACCTTCGACGTCTCCATCCTCGACCTCGCCGACGGCGTGTTTGAGGTTCTGTCCACCTCGGGCGACAACCACCTGGGCGGCGACGACTGGGATCAGCGCGTCATCGATTGGATGGCCGATAAGTTCCAGCAGGAGAACGGTGTCGACCTGCGTCAGGACCCCATGGCTCTGCAGCGTCTGAAGGAGGCCGCCGAGAACGCCAAGAAGGAGCTCTCCGCCGCCCAGCAGACCACCATCAACCTGCCGTTCATCACCATGAACCAGTCCGGCCCGCTGCACCTCAACTACACGCTGACCCGCGCCGAGTTCGAGAAGATCACCCGCGACCTGCTCGAGCGCTGCAAGCAGCCTGTCACCAACGCCCTGCGCGACGCCAAGCTCAAGCTCTCCGATCTGACCGAGGTCATCCTCGTCGGCGGCTCCACCCGTATGCCCGCCGTCCAGGAGCTCGTCAAGACCATGACCGGCAAGCAGCCCAACATGTCCGTGAACCCCGACGAGGTCGTTGCCGACGGCGCTGCCGTCCAGGGCGGCGTGCTTACCGGCGACGTCGAGGGCATCCTGCTGCTCGACGTTACCCCGCTGTCGCTGGGCGTCGAGACCATGGGCGGCATCATGACCAAGATGATCGACCGCAACACCACGATCCCGACCTCCAAGACCGAGGTTTACTCCACCGCTGCCGACAACCAGACCAGCGTCGAGATCAACGTGCTCCAGGGCGAGCGCGAGCTTGCCCGCGACAACAAGTCGCTCGGCAAGTTCCAGCTGACCGGCATCCCGGCTGCCCGCCGCGGCGTGCCGCAGATTGAGGTCACCTTCGACATCGACGCCAACGGCATCGTCAAGGTCTCCGCTAAGGACAAGGGCACCGGCAAGGAGCAGCAGATTACTATCTCCGGCTCCACCGCGCTTTCCGACGACGAAGTCGATCGCATGGTCAAGGACGCCGAGGCTCATGCCGAGGAGGACAAGAAGCAGAAGGAAGAGGTCGAGGTCCGCAACCAGACCGACAGCCTGTGCTACTCCACCGAGCAGACCCTCAACGAGCTCGGTGACAAGGTTTCCGCCGACGTGAAGTCCAAGGCCGAGGCCGCTATCGCCGACGCCAAGAAGGCGCTCGAGGGCTCTGACGTCGAGGCCATCAAGGCCGCTGGCGAGTCCCTGCAGTCCGTGGCCTACGAGCTGGCTCAGGTTGTCTACGCCGACGCTCAGCAGCAGACCGACGGTGCCGCCGGCGCCCAGCCTGCCGACGATGACGTTGTCGACGCCGACTACGAGGTTGTGGACGACGAGGACAAGTAATCATGTCCGCCCGTAAAGCTCGCACGGAGGCGGCTGCCGCTGGCGCCGCCCCCGTTGACTCTGAGGAGAAGGACGTGAAGATTCCCGTAGAGGCCGTCGACGATACCGAGGCCAACGAGGCCGCGGCCGCCGAGGCTGTCGAGAACCAGGTAGAGGATTCCAACAAGGAGGCGACGATGACCGAGGACGAGATGGTGGAAGCCGCTATCCGCGCCGGTGAGGAAGCCGCCGACAGCGACTTTAAGCTCAAGTTCGAGCAGGCCCAAAAGGAGCTCGCCGACGTGCGCAGCGAGCTCGATGCTGCGGCAGAGGCTCAGAAGGCCGCCGAGGACAAGGCGAAGGACGCCACCGAGCGCACCGCCCGTCTGCAGGCCGACTGGGAGAACTTCCGTCGCCGCACCGCCAACGAGCGCATCGCCGAGCGCGAGCGCGCGACCGAGAAGCTCGTCACTGCGCTGCTGCCGGTGATCGACGATATCGAGCGTGCAATTGACCATGCCCGTAGCCAGGAGCTTTCCGACGATTTTAAGCAGTTCGTCGATGGCGTCGATGCGGTACATGCCAAGCTGCTCGACGTGTTTGCGCACGAGGGCGTTGAGCCCATCGACCCCAAGGGCGAGGCGTTCGATCCGCTCGAGCACCAGGCTGTGGGTCGCGTCGAGGACGCATCGCAGTACGACGAGACCGTCAACGACGTGTACCAGAAGGGCTACCGCATGGCGGACCGCATTCTGCGTTCCGCGATGGTGACGGTGACCTACGGTGGCGAGAAGCGCCCCGCACCGGAGCCCGAAGCGGCGCCCGAGGATGCTGCGGCCGATACGGCCGAGAGCACCGAGGAGTAATTGAGAAGGGCCCCGGGGCAACACCCGGGGCCCTTTCTGACCTAGTGCCATATGACAGCATGAGCCGCCGTCCGCAGGGGCGGCGGATGTAACAGGAGAGGAGCTACGATGGCTGCAGGCAAAACCTTCTATGACATCCTGGGCGTATCCAAGAGCGCCTCCGACAAAGAGATCAAGAGCGCGTTTCGCAAGCTCGCGCAAAAATATCACCCCGATGCCGGCGGCGACGAGGCCAAGTTCAAGGAGATCAGCGAGGCCTACGAGACGCTTTCGGACGAGAAGAAGCGCAAAGAGTACGACCAGATGCTCATGTTTGGCGGCATGCCGGGCGCAGGCGGCGCGTATGGCGGAGGCTACGGTGCCGGCGCGGGCGCCAGCGGCTGGGGCGACATCTTCGATAGCATCTTTAGCGGCAACGGCGCCTGGGGCAGCGACTGGGGCTCGGGCTTTGCCGGGGCTGCGGGCGCTGCCGGTGCCGGCGCGGGCCGCAGCCGTGCTCGCAAGGGCGGCGACCTGTCGCTGACCGTTGATGTGACGGCCGAGGACGCGTTTCGCGGCGTGACGCACAAGGTTACCTATCGCATTCCCTCGACAGGCGAGCAGCAGACCATTACGGTCTCGGTGCCCGCGGGCGCGGTCGACGGCGGCAAGCTACGTTATAAACGTCGCGGCGAGTATGGCGTTGCCGGCGGCGAGCGCGGCGACCTGGTCGTGACCACGCACGTGGAGGAGCATCCGCTGTTTAAGCGCAAAGGTGCCGACGTGACCATGGAGGTGCCGGTCTCGGTCTATGAGGCGGCGCTCGGCTGCACGGTGGACGTGCCGACGCCCGGCGGTGCGACGGTTCGCCTGAAGGTGCCCGCGGGTACCCAGACGGGCAAGAAGTTCCGCTTTAAGGAAATGGGGGCGCCCGACGTTAAGCACCGTGGCCGCACAGGCGCACTGCTTGTCGAGATCAAGGTGCAGGTCCCCACGAACCTATCCGATGATGAGCGCGACGCCATGACCAAGCTGCGCGAGGCCGACACGCGCGACTACCGCGAGAAGGTCAACCGTTACAAGGCGACGTACTAGGGCGGTCGTGGCGCACGCCCGCGCCCACGGGCTTATGATGGACGACAACGAGACGGAAAGGGGTCAGGTAGCATGGCCGAGGACAATAGGAACAAACCGCTGTACATGATCAGCGTGGCGGCCGAGCTGACCGGCATGCATCCGCAGACTCTGCGCGTCTACGAGTCCAAGGGCCTGGTGAACCCCCAGCGCTCGGGCGGCAATACGCGCCTGTATTCGCGTGCCGATATCGAGCGCCTGGAGCTCATCAACCAGCTGACCGACGAGGGCATCAACCTTGCCGGCGTGGTGCGTATCCTCGATATGAAGGAGCGTGCCGAGGAGCGCGAGCGCGAGAACGAAAAACTCCGTGCCCGCGTGCGCCAGCTCGAGGACGAGCTGCACGAGTACAAGATGCAGAAGAAGATCACCGCCCTGGCCCCGCGCGACGGCTCAGTCAACCCCGAGCAAGTCATGCGCAAGCTGCTGGGCGCCGGAGGGGATTTGTAGTTACGCGGTTTTACCAAACCGCGTAACCAGTTGACGCTGCAAGCCCGCCAGAGCGGCAATCTGCCTTTCAACTTCGACGGCATGATCAAAAGATCAATGCCGCCTTGTTTCAAGGCACCTTGCTCGCTCTGGCGGGCTTTCGCTGTCCGCGCCAAAACATCGGTGTTGTTATGGGTAGTCATTGGGGACGTTCTTAAATGACTAGTCGAAAGGGACACCCTTGCGCCAAATCTGCCGGCCCCACACTGGGCTCGTCCTTTGCTTTACCGAGATAAAGTGAACGCGCAGATTCGTAACCCACTCGCAACCGTTCTATGGCACGATATTGAACGAATGTATGCTATGCGCCCGAGCCTTTCGGGCAGAGTGGGAGACAGTATGGTTAAGCTGTACGAGGACGGCATCTACCTGCGTGGCGGCAGCGAGGTTGTGCCTGCGGCCGAGGCTGCCGAGCGCGGTATTACGCAGACGCCCGAGGATGCCAAGCGCGGCACCATCGCGTATTCGATCCTCCAGGCACACAATACGTCCGGAGATCCCGAGGCGCTCAAGATTCGCTTCGATGCCATGGCGAGCCACGATATCACCTTTGTCGGCATCATCCAGACGGCGCGCGCCTCGGGCATGGAGCAGTTCCCGCTGCCCTACGTGCTCACCAACTGCCATAACTCGCTGTGCGCCGTGGGCGGCACCATCAACGAGGATGACCACGTCTTTGGCCTTTCCGCGGCCAAGAAGTACGGCGGCATCTTCGTCCCGCCGCATATCGCCGTCATCCACTCCTTTATGCGTGAGAACTTTGCCGGTTGCGGCAAGATGATCCTGGGCTCCGACTCGCACACCCGCTATGGCGCCCTGGGCACCATGGCCGTGGGCGAGGGCGGCGGCGAGCTGGCCAAGCAGCTGCTGCGCGACACCTACGACGTTGCCTATCCCGGCGTCGTTGCCATCTACCTCACGGGCGCCCCACGTCCCGGCGTCGGCCCGCACGACGTGGCGCTCGCCATCATCCGCGCCGTCTTTGCCAAGGGCTACGTCAAGAACAAGGTCATGGAGTTCGTGGGCCCCGGCATCGCGAGCATGACGACCGACTACCGCAACGGCGTCGACGTCATGACCACCGAGACCACTTGCCTGTCGAGCATCTGGGCCACCGACGAGGACACGCACGCGTTTCTGACCATGCACGGCCGCGGCGACGACTACCGCGAGCTCAAGCCCGCCGATGTTGCCTACTACGACGGCTGCGTCGAGGTCGATCTGTCGAGCATCAAGCCCATGATCGCGCTGCCGTTCCATCCTTCCAACGGCTTTGAGATTGACGAGCTTAACGAGAACCTCGAGGACATCCTGCATGAGGTCGAGCTCGAGGCCGCCAAGATCGGCGAGGGTAAGACGCACTTTAGCCTGCTCGACAAGATCGTCGACGGCAAGCTGCACGTGCAGCAGGGCGTCATCGCCGGCTGCTCGGGCGGCAACTACGACTCCGTGGTCCAGGCTGCCCGCGTGCTTAAGGGCGCCAACACCGGCTGCGGCGAGTTTTCGCTGTCGGTCTATCCCACGAGCCAGCCCGTGGCGCTCGAGCTTACACGTCGCGGCTACATCTACGACCTCATGGAGGCCGGTGCGATCGTGCGCACGGCGTTCTGCGGCCCGTGCTTCGGCGCCGGCGACACGCCCGCCAACAACGGCCTTTCGATCCGCCACACCACGCGCAACTTCCCCAATCGCGAGGGTTCCAAGCCGGGCAACGGCCAGCTGAGCGCCGTGGCCCTGATGGACGCCCGCTCCATTGCGGCGACGGCGGCCAACGGCGGCATCCTGACGCCGGCGACCGACCTGCCCGAGGAGACCTGGGACGAGGCCTGCGAGTACACCTTCGACGACGCGCCGTACAAAAAGCGCGTGTACTGGGGCTTTGGCAAGGCTGAGCCGGCCGACGAGCTGGTCGAGGGCCCCAACATCAAGCCGTGGCCCGCGATGGAGCCTCTCGGCGACGACATCCTGCTCAAGGTGTGTTCCAAGATCATGGACCCGGTCACCACGACCGACGAGCTCATTCCCTCGGGCGAGACGAGCTCCTTCCGCTCCAACCCGCTGGGTCTGGCCGAGTTTACGCTCAGCCGCCGCGATCCGGCCTACGTGGGTCGCTCCAAGGAAGTCGACGCCGTGGAGAAGCGCCGCGTGGCCGGCGAGTCCGCGGGCGACCTGGCGGCGCTCGATGCCGAGCTTGCCGGTGTGTTTGAGGCGCTGGCTGGTGCGGGCGTCGCGGCCGATGCCAAGGCGACTGAGTACGGCTCCATGCTCTACGCCAAGAAGCCCGGCGACGGTTCTGCCCGCGAGCAGGCCGCGAGCTGCCAGCGCGTAATTGGCGGCCTGGCCAACATCGTCCACGAGTACGCCACCAAGCGCTATCGCTCCAACGTGATGAACTGGGGCATGGTGCCCTTCCAGATGGAGGCGGAGCCCAACTTTGAGGTGGACGATTACGTCTTTGTGCCGGGTATCCGCGCCGCGCTCGATGGCGACCTAAAGGACATCGCCGCCTACGTGGTGCGCGCCGACGGTGCGGTCGAGCAGATTGAGCTCTACATTGCCGATATGACGGCAGAGGAGCGTGCCATCGTCAAGGCCGGCTGCCTGATCAACTACAACAAGTTCAAGGCCGCTGCCGAGTAACGCACTTAATTGTCCGCCTGGGGCTTACCCTTTCCCGCCCGCTCACGCGCTTCGCGAGGGTCGCGTTCGGGAAAGGGTAAGCCCCGGGCTACATTTCTGCGTTCTCGTTGGGTCTTAAGGGACGCTAATAAATAGACTTGCTTGATGCCGCCTCTGTTATCGGGGCGGCTTCTTTTTGTCGAAAACTACCACATTGGGGACAGGCACCTTTGTGGCGGCTCGATTCGTCTTAATCTGTGACATCTTGGCCGCTAAAAGTGGGCTTGGTGTTACAGATTTAGATTTTCGATTCGGGTGTCTTCTGTTCGTCTCGATTTGTAACAGATAGAGCTCTATTTGCCGAGTAGATGTTACAGATCGAGACAGTGGAACATCGGAACCGAAACCACCACAAAGGTGCCTGCCTGGCGGGTCCTTATTTCGATGGGGCCCAGGTTATTTCATCGTCAAATAGCCAAGTGCGTGCTGAGCCACTGTCGCGCGCTGTCTGTGGATCGGGCTCGCAGGTTTGTTCGTAGGCATCCTCGGTACACCGATCCATAAAATCGACGACTGCCGTCTGGTCGCCCTCCATGACGTAGATTACGTCGCCATCCGAGATATAGACCCCCGGTCCTTCATTGTCCACGCAGCCGGGGTCGTATGAGACGTTGCACAATTTGCTCCCGTTTGCCGCATCGAGCTCAAGGGTCGAATGATACCCGCCAACCATTTGGCCGTTCTTGGCTCGATATGTGGCGGCGCCGTACCACCGCTTAAACGTCTCGCCTTTGAGTAAACTGGTTGCCTTGCCGATAAGCTGCTCATCTTGGGTGTAGCGCGTGGCTCCAAGTTCGATTCGGGGATAGTTACTGACCCCAAGCGCTGCGGGCGTACCGTCGAAATCGACGGTGATCGAATCGGGTTTGACGATATCGGTGAGGATTTCGATGGGGTAGCTTACGGTTTCAACCGCCGCCTGCGTTGCCGAGGCAGGGAGAAATGCGAGATAGATAATTCCTACGCCGACTGCGGTAATCGCAAACGCTAAGACGAGCAGGCCGATATAGGTGGAGCGTTTCACGGTGGGGCACCTCTCATGCAATATGCAATCATTAAGATAAATGATACAAGCTTACGACAATATTCAAAAGAAAGCGACCGCCCGGAATGAGAGGGCTAAAAGGCCCTATTGGGCTTCGATTTGATCTCTAATAGGAATATTTGCCTCCCCTCATTCTGGGCGAGGGGTCAAAATTGAGTTCACGAGTTTTGCGCAATACTATTCTCACCAAACCCGCTATTTTCACTATGTGCACTATAAAAACGACAGGGACGATGACGAGAGTATTGTGGCGTACGATAACCAAGCCGTTTAAGCCGGCACCCTTGTCTTGAATCTCCATCTATATCTGCGCGAACGGGCTATCGGTGGCTCTCGATTTTGTCGCTGTGTTCTCGTTGGATCTTGGGATCGCCAAACGTAGACTGGGCTTGATGTCGCCTCTTTTAATCGGGGCCGATTCTTCTCTGGACCACCACAAAGGGGACGGGCACCTTTGTGGTGGTTCTTGGTTTGTCTCGATCTGTAACAGTTAGACCCTAATTTGCCGAGTAGATGTTACAGATTGAGACGAACGGGCGCCGCTGGTCATTTCATCTTGATTTGTAACATCTGGAGCCATAAACAGTCGCTAGATGTTACAGATTGAGATAGTAAGGGGATGAGGCCGCAGCGGGTGAGCGCGCCTGTCCCCTTTGTGGTGATTTTCCATGTCATGAGAGCACTCAGAAAATCTTATATATAGAGACTTAGATTTATGTATAAGATCGTACAAAGCTGGCAACAATACTTCTCGAACAACGTGAAGCCGCCCCGTAGGGTGGCCGCCCCAAGAGAGGTGATTCCATGAGAATCGATAAGCTAGCAATGACGTCGCGCGAGGCGTTGCAGACCGCCATGAGCACGGCTGCCGACGCGCAGGCCGGCGCGGTGGAGCCGATTCACCTGCTGTCTGCCCTGCTCGGTGCCGGCGAGCGCAATATCTCCGTGATCATCGAGCGCATCGGTGCCGACCCGGCTCAGCTCGCACGCTCCACACAGGATGCCATCGACCACGCGCCTAAGGTTTCGGGCGAGGGTCAGCAGATGGGCCTTTCCAATGAGCTCGTCCGCGTCATCGAGAAGGCCGAGAAGAAGGCCACCAAGATGGGCGACAGCTTTGTGGTGACCGAGCACCTGCTGATGGCACTTGCCGAGGACAAGGGCGAGGCCGGTCGCGTTCTGCGCGACGCCGGCGTGACCAAGGAGCGCATCGAGCAGGTCTACGAGGAGCTGCGTGGCGATGACCGCGTGACGTCTGCCGAGGACAAGACCCAGTTTGAGGCGTTGGAGCAGTACGGTCGCAACATCTGCGACCTTGCCCGCGCCGGCAAGCTCGACCCGGTCATCGGCCGTACCGATGAGATCCGCCGTACCATCCAGGTCCTGTCCCGCCGCACCAAGAACAACCCCGTGCTCATCGGCGAGCCGGGCGTCGGCAAAACTGCTATCGTCGAGGGTATCGCCCAGCGTATCGTGGCCGGCGACGTGCCGAGCACCCTGCGCGACCGCGACCTCATCGAGCTCGACATGAGCGCGCTGGTCGCCGGCGCCAAGTACCGCGGCGAGTTCGAGGACCGCTTAAAGGCCGTGCTCAAGGAAGTGCAAAAATCGGAAGGCAAGGTCATCCTGTTCATCGATGAGCTCCATACCATCGTGGGCGCGGGTGCCACCGAGGGCTCCATGGACGCCGGTAACATCCTCAAGCCGGCGCTCGCCCGTGGCGACCTGCATGCGATCGGCGCGACCACGCTCGACGAATACCGCAAGTACATCGAGAAGGATGCGGCGCTCGCCCGTCGTTTCCAGACCGTTATGGTGAGCGAGCCTACCGTCGAGGACACCATCTCAATCCTGCGTGGCCTCAAGGAGAAGTACGAGATCTTCCACGGCGTGCACATCACCGATAGTGCGCTCGTGGCCGCCGCCGACCTCTCCGATCGCTACATCGCCGACCGCTTCCTGCCCGACAAGGCCATCGATCTGGTCGATGAGGCCGCAAGCCGCCTGCGCATGGAGCTCGACAGCATGCCGGTCGAGATCGACGCCACCACGCGTCAGCTCACCCAGCTGCAGATTGAGGAGCAGGCGCTCATGAAGGAGACCGACGACGCTTCCAAGGAGCGTCTGGAAGCCCTGCGCCAGGAGATCGCCGAGATTCAGGAAAAGCTCAACGTGCAAAAGGCTGGCTGGCTCAACCAAAAGAACGCCATCGACCACGTGCAGGAGCTTAAGGGCCAGCTTGACGAGGCCAAGAGCGAGGAGGAGCGCGCGACGCGCAACGGCGATCTGGGCCGTGCGTCCGAGCTTCGCTATTCTGTGATCCCGGGTCTGCAGCAGCAGATTCAGGATTCTGAGGCTGCGCTCGAGGCGCAAAAGCAGCAGGACGGCGAGGGCCTCAACGAACAGGTGACCTCCGATGAGATCGCCGAGGTCGTGAGCGCCTGGACCGGCGTGCCCGTGTCCAAGATGATGCAGGGCGAACTCGACAAGCTCAAGGGCTTGGAGGGCGAGCTGCATAAGCGCGTCATCGGCCAGGACGAGGCCGTCTCCGCCGTCGCCGCAGCTGTGCGCCGCAGCCGTGCGGGCCTCTCCGATCCGGACAAGCCCATCGGAAGCTTCTTCTTCCTGGGTCCCACCGGCGTGGGCAAGACCGAGCTCGCCAAGGCGCTGGCCGAGTGCCTGTTCGATGACGAGCGCGCGCTCGTGCGTATCGACATGTCCGAATACATGGAGAAGTTCAGCGTCCAGCGTCTGATCGGTGCGCCCCCGGGATACGTGGGCTACGACGAGGGCGGCCAGCTCACCGAGGCCGTGCGCCGTCGCCCGTACTCCGTAATCTTGCTCGACGAGATGGAGAAGGCTCATCCTGATGTCTTCAACGTGCTGTTGCAGGTGCTCGACGACGGCCGTCTGACCGATGGCCAGGGTCGTCAGGTGTCCTTCAAGAACACGATCATCATCATGACGTCTAACGTGGGCTCCAAGGCTATCGCCGAGCTTTCCGGCAAGGACGAGGAGGAGATGCGCCATCAGGTCGACGCGGCCATGGCTCAGACCTTCCGCCCCGAGTTCCTCAACCGTATCGACGATATCGTGGTGTTCCATCCGCTCGGTATGGCGCAGATCGAGAAGATCGTCGACATCCAGCTCGCCGACGTCCGCGCGCGTCTGGCCAAGGAGCGCATGACGCTTGCCATCACCCCGGCGGCCAAGCAGATGCTCGCCGTGGGCGGCCTGGACCCGGTCTTTGGCGCCCGTCCGCTCAAGCGTCTGGTTCAGCGCGAGGTCGTGGATGCCATCGCCGCCGCTATCATCGACGGCACGGTGCGCGAGGGCGATCAGGTGACGGTCGATGTCGACAAGGACGGTGGCTTTACCGTCGTGTGCGACAACACGCCGGCGGCCACCTACGAGGTCCCCGACGCAGAGTAAATTATGGGGCCGGCTTTAACCGCACCTCATCGCAAAACGCCAAGGGCGGCGGATCCAATCGGGTCCGCCGCCCTTTTTCGTGCGACAATCGATGATGTTGAGCATGAGCACATGGCAAGGAGATATGCAGATGAAAGACGAGAACAAGACGCACGCACCGGTTGCTGAGGCAGCGCCCGCCGCGCCGGTCGCACCGAAGGCTTCTCCCAAACCGGCGCCCAAGCCGCGCGACCCCTACATCCGTGCCGAGAACGAGGACGATGACGGCTACGATCCCTACAGCGATCGCCGCCCCGAGCGCGAGCCGATGTTCGAAGCCGACCCCTGGCGCTAAGTGCCACCCAAAAGGCCACCAATAAGTTGCGGTGAAATAGGGACTGTTTTGCGGTTTGACCAGCAAAAACAGCCCTATTTCACCGCAACTGCGTTAGGGATTTTTCTACAGGGGGAGGGTAGTCAAAAAAGCCCCGTCCCAAATTGACTGCTCGGGGAGTCGCATTCGAGCTCGGTTGTCCTCTTAGCCACTCGATATCCTTCGGAGCAATAACGGTGATAAAACTTGCTTAAGTGTTAATCAAGCTACACACAATCTTGCTCTCTAATTAATCAAGAATCGCTATAATTTTGATTAGCTAGAGAGCAAGATTGGAGAATCATGGCATTCAACGACTTGATCGCCCAGAAAATAAAGGACTTTGAACAGCAGGGGGTTCCGCAGGTCTTTGAGCGAGACCTTGATCTAGGAAACCCACAGGAGCCAAAGCGCGACAACATCGTAAATGTGATTGTGGGGGCCCGCCGTTGTGGAAAGACGTATCGCCTGTATCAGGAGATGCGGCGGCTTCAGAGCCGGGGCGTCGAGCTTGACCGGATGCTTTACTTCAATTTTGAGGATGAGCGCTTGCGCCCGTATGAGCCATCGCTGCTGGCGGACGTGCTCGACACGTTCTATGCACTGTATCCTGTTGCTCGAACCGAGGGCGCTTACATTTTCTTTGACGAGATCCAGGAAATTCCCGAATGGGGTGCGTTTCTGCGGCGTGTAGTCGATACGGAGAAAGCGACCGTCTATGTGACGGGATCTTCTTCTAAGATGCTGTCCTCAGAACTTAAGAGCGAGTTCAGGGGTCGTTCTCTTGTGCGAGAGCTTTTTCCGTTGAGTTTTTCGGAATACGTTCGATATAAGACGGGGAGCGTCCCCGAGCCAGATGCGACCTTTTCCCCGAGCGATGCAGCGCTGCTTCGACATCATCTGATCGGGTATCTTGAACAAGGGGGATTCATCGCGACACTTGAGCAGACGCCTGCAGACGCGATTCAGCTGCTACAGGAATATGCTTCGCGAACGGTCGCCATGGACGTCGTTGAACGTTACGACGTCAAGAACCCTCGCCTGGCATCGCTGTTCTTGACGCGGTGTATGGCATCTTCGGGACGAGAGCTGTCAGTGAACAAAGTGTACAACGAGTTCAAGAGCAGACAGATACCCGTCAGTCGTAATTCGCTCAGCGATTTACTTGAGTATTATGAGGACGCCTACCTGTTATTTTCTGTGCCGGAGTTCACGCGTTCACTGGCAAATAACATGCGGTCTGCGTCTAAGGTCTACGCTGTCGACCCTGCGATGTTTGGAGCATTCTCTCCCGCATCGGCATTGGACCAGGGTCAGAGGCTCGAGACCGCAGTGTTCAATGCGCTAAGAAGAAGGACTCCCGCGGTGAGGACCGGCTCGGTCTGCCGCCTGCTAATCAAAGAGAAGAGCAAAAGCCATGAGGTAGACTTTGTGGCTGGGGATGCGCTTCTCATGCGGGCTTATAGCCTGATTCAGGTGAGTGCGGATATGGCAAGTGAGAAAACGCGCGAGCGCGAAATTGCCGCGCTTGATGCCTCGATGGCCCAGTTTGATCTTGGCGAGTCGGCAATCGTTACCATGGATGAACAGACCGATATTCCATGCGAGCACGGTGTGGTACACGTTATGCCCGCATGGAAGTGGCTCCTTGCCTAATCATCTATGGGCCTGTGGGGTCAGGACCTCCTGGCTCCTTCATCACGATTGGGGAGCACGTTGCTGCGCCAGGCTAGTCCTGGGCTTTGATACTCGGCAGGAGAATCTGGGCGAGGTAGTCGGTCTCGAGTTTGGTCGCGGCGTCGGCTTTGCCGTCTTTGCCGACCAGTACGTTCTTGATCTGGCTATAGGTGTAGCGGTTGCCAGTCGTGAGCTCGACAAGCTCAATCGCCGTATCCATGGGGTAGGTCGACACGGGGTTCTGCGTGCGTCCATTAACGGTTTGCGGAATCACGTACGGATAGACAGGACCGCTCGCATAGACGGTGTAGCCGTTGCCCAGGCTGACCGTGCCTAAAACAGTATCGCCGTCGTCGGGGGTAAAGGTCTCGCCGTCGCGCACCGCGACGAGCGTCACGAGCGGTGTGTTGGTGTCGCCGTCCAGATAAATGCACATCGTACTGCCGTTTTGCCAGGTTGCGACCTTGCCATACCACTCAACCGGAATATCGAGCTGATACAGGTTCGTCGCCTTGTGTCGAGCGTCGGCATCGCGGGCGGACTGTGCCTCGCTTGCGCTTACGGCGTTGGCGGCGGCATCGCGGCGTGTAATTGCCGCCTGCTGGAGTATCTTTGCCGCGGCGGCAGAGCTCGCGCCGCCTTCCTCGGCATACTTGGCGGCGGCATCGATCTGGTCGTCAGTCACCGTGTCGGCCGAAGGCACCTTGAGCTTAAAGGTGGCCTGGGCACTCAAATCCTGCCCATCGCTCTTAACGGTGACCTGTGCCTTGGCGGTCGGGACAGTGTAGATGGTGCCGTCTTCCGCGATGGGGGATCCAGCAATGGAGAGCGTATAATCGCCGGGCAGCAGCTTAATGCCGCGACCATGCTCGTCAACGTAGAGCGTTTCGCTCACGGAAGAACCGTCGGAATCCTGCCCGCTCACCTGTACGGGAATCTTGGAGCCAGTTGAGCAGTCGAGGCCCGCGGCATGCACGCCAATCTGCACCGACATCATCGTGTGTGCACTGGCGGCGACAGCGGCAGCCTGCTCTTGCTGATATCCGTTCCAGGCAGCATAGCCTGCGCCGCCGGCGACGAGCGCGACGGCCACAACGCCGGCAACCATCAGGTTGCGGCGCTTGGGCGGCATCTTACGATGACGAACCTCGGCTTCGCGTGCCGAAGGGACGGACGGTAGGGGAATATCGCCCATGGCGATGGTCTCGTCCACGGCAGGCGCGGAGCCCAGGCCGGGAAGCTCGCGGGTCAGCGAATCTTCGGCCGGTAAGCTGTCGAGCAAGATGGTTTCCTCGCTCGTGTCGGATTCGGGCTGGTCGTCGGCCTCGCATTCGGATTCCTCGTGCCCCGCCTCGTCCTCGGTGGGCGCGGCGCCATCGTCTTTTGCATCCCGATCATCGGGCTGCACCTCGATTTCCGGCTCATCCTGCACATCAACGTTCGAATCGTCAAACGCAATCTCGGCCAGCGCGATCTGGTCTAGGCTCTCCAGGGCCTCGGCACACGCTTCTGCATCTTGGGCCGCATCCTCTTGGCCCATCGTTTCATCTTTCATATATCCCCCAAGCTCAATATCGGGACAACACTGTACCCAAAAATGGAGCCATATAAAGCGCATGCGAAATATAAGATCCGATTTAACCTGAGCGCATCGTTCGGCCGCGTCCTCGCGGCAGCAAAAAGCCCCCGGAACGCGAACGAATCACATTCCGGGGGCTCTGCAATGCGTTGAGTTGCGCGGAGCCGGCTATGCGGCTTCGTACTCAAGCGATGTTTGCGTCAGGCGCGTTACTCGGCGTGCGCGTAATCAACCTTGGCGCGGCGAGCGGTGGCCTTGTCCCAATCGCTGGTGCCCTCAAAGACATCCTGCTTGTAGGGGTTGCGGCCGAGCTTCTTGGCACGGTAGGCGATGTAGATGATTGCGGCGACGTTGGCGATCAGCGCGGCGATCGAGACCGCGGTAGCGGCGCCGGGGTCGAGCGTGGAGTGCGTCACAAAGATGGACTCCTCCTGGAAGTAAGGGAACACCTGGGCAAACATGCACCAAATGGCCAGCGTAAAGGCGCGGTTCTGGATCCAGCCGCCCTTGTTCCAGATAAAGGCGGCGACGGTGGGCGCCAGCAGCAGCGCAAAGCCGCAGAACCAGGAGTGGGTGGGCAGGCAGTTGTAGGTGTAGCAGAAGTTCCAGATATCGTAGGCGATGATGTAGACCCAGGTCATGTCGGGCCACAGCATATCGGTCTGATCCTCGGAGGCGTAGACGCTCCACCAACCGGTCATGCAGAAGATGTTGATGATACCGGCGATGCCGTTGAACACGTTGTTCCAGCCGGCAAGCTGCGTGGCACCCTCGGAGGTGACCCAGGTGGACTGGCCCAGGACAAAGAAGTGATAGGCGCTCTCGAAGTCGGACACGACGGCGATCATGATGTTGATGGCGACGATCACAAACGGCCACGCGCGGAACCAATGCGCCTTGCCGATCTTGCCCCACTGGTACTTAATGGCAATGAAGCCCCAGCAACCGGCCAGCGCCGCGTATACCTTGGCGTAGTGGAACCAGCTGTTCTGGTACACATGGGTGGGGTTGGTGAGCGCCCACTCGGCGCCCTGTGAGACGCCGATGGCGATGGCGACGCAGTAGATGGTCATGGCCAACGGAGCCACGCCAAAGATGATTGCCGCGCCCAGCTTGGTGCGGCGGCCGACCTCGTTGAGCACGATCAGGCCAATAAAGACCATGGCCCAGCCGGCCCAGTGGATAAGGGTATCGCTACCCCAAACATCGAACAGCATGCTGCTCTCCTTTCACACGCCCGCGGCCCCTCTTCTGATCGCGGACAGTTTGGCCAAATGTCGTCAGTTCTGGGGCTTGCGCTCCGGATACTTGGCGGTATAGCCCTCGATGTGGAGCGTCGAGGCGATGATTTCCTTGACCGTCTCGTCGGGCACATCGGGGTGCGTGCGGATATACATCAACAGTCCCATGATGAGGGTGTAGAACGTCTCGTAAACATGGTCGATGCGTAGCTCATGATGGGCGACAAAATCCACCACGGTGGTGTCGCAGATATACTGCGCCACGCGCTGGACCACGTTGTGCAAAAAGCCGCCGTAGAGCGCGCCGCTGCTCGAGGTGAGCGTGCTTGGCAGCTCGTGGCCGCTCACGACCAGGTGCTTAAAGAGCGGGGCGACGGTGTCGAGTGCGCCTTCGATGTCGCCAACTGTGCGGCTGGCGTTCCACTGCTCGAGCTCGGCGATAAAACCGCCGATCGCTTCGTCCATCACGGCGGTGACGGCGGCGTCCATATCGGCGAAGTAGTGGTAGAACAGCGAGCGCGTGCAGCCGGCTTGCTTGGTCACGGCCGATACCGAAAGATGGGACACGCCCAGCTCGGAACTCACGGTGCGCACGGCATCGAGGATCTCGCGACGGCGTTCGTCGCCCGTCAAACGCTTTGCCGTGCTGTCGGGCGCGGGGACGGCGTCGGCCACAGAGGTGTTCGCTGCGTTACTGCTCATGCGCTTGCCGCCTTTCATCCGTTTGAGCCTGACCGTTCGCCTAACAGTCTTGAATATTGTTGACGGTTCGTCAATACTGTTTTTGACACAATGTCAACAATAACGGGTGAACGGCGTGGGGGCATGTCGAGCCCGTAAAAAGAGGGGCGCTGCGTGCCTGCCAGGCTGCGGCAAGAGAAGGGACGACTATGATTCTCAACGGACCGGGGATTAGCTACACCGAGCCCGACATCGGTTCGGAGTTCGTGCCGCCGCTGCCGGAGCATCCGCGCGAGGCCATCGTCAAGCTGTGCGAGCACTGCACCAACCGTCTGCTGCATCGCGATGAGCTGCTGGGCTACGAGTACTGGTCGTTTGCCGAGGCCGCGACTGACGAGCAGGCCGAAGTGCTCTGCAAGATGAAGATGCGCCGTCCCTATACGCTGCCCGAGATGGTCAAGCTCACCGGCATGCCCGAGGCCGATATCGAGAAGATGCTCGACGACATGAGCTACACGGGCCTGCTCGAGTACAACTGGGAAAACCCCGAGCGCGCCAAGCAGTGGGTGCTGCCCATGCTGGTGCCGGGTTCTGCCGAGTTTCTCAACATGCGCGTGAGCCAGCTCGAGGAGCATCCGGTCTACGCTAAGTTCTTTGAACAGGCATCCAAGGGCCCGCTGTCCAAGGCCACGCCGATGGTGCCGCCCGGAGGCGCCGGTATCGGCATGCACGTCATTCCGGTCGAGAAGGCCATCGATGCCGCGAGCACGTCGGTGCCTATTGAGCATATCGAGCATTGGCTCGACAAATACGAGGGTAAGTATGCCGCCAGCACCTGCAGCTGCCGCGCGAGCCGTCGCGTGATGGGCGAGGGCTGCGCCGACGACCCGGCCGATTGGTGCATCGCCGTGGGCGATATGGCCGACTACGTGGTCGAGACCGACCGCGGCCATTACGTGACCCGCGACGAGGTCTACGACATCCTGCGCCAGGCCGAGGACAACGGCTTTGTGCACCAGATCACCAACATCGACGGCGAGAACAAGATCTTCGCCATCTGCAACTGCAACGTCAACGTGTGCTATGCCCTGCGCACCTCGCAGCTGTTCAACACGCCCAACCTGTCGCGCTCGGCCTATGTCGCCAAGGTCGAGAAGGACAAGTGCGTGGCCTGCGGTCGCTGCGTTGAGGTGTGCCCGGCCGGTGCCGCTAAGCTGGGCCAGAAGCTCTGCAGCAAAAAGGCCGGCGGACAGGTGCCCGAGTATCCGCGCCAGGAGCTGCCCGATGCCACCAAATGGGACCACACCAAGTGGTCGCCCAACTACCGCAATGACAACCGCATCGAGACGCACAAGTCCGGCACCGCGCCCTGCAAGACGGCCTGCCCCGCGCATGTCGCCGTTCAGGGCTATCTGAAGCTCGCGGCTCAGGGCCGCTATGACGAGGCCCTAGCACTCATTAAGCGCGAGAACCCGCTGCCCGCTATCTGCGGCCGTGTGTGCAACCGCCGCTGTGAGGATGCCTGCACCCGCGGCCGTGTGGACGCCGCCGTGGCCATCGACGAGGTCAAGAAGTTCATCGCCCAGCGCGATCTGGACGCCGCGACCCGCTATGTCCCACCTGTGGTGACTCCGACGCGTGCCGGCGGCTTCGACCAGAAGATCGCCATTATCGGTGCCGGCCCGGCCGGTCTGTCCTGTGCTTTCTACCTGGCCGAGAAGGGCTACAAGCCCGTCGTGTTCGAGAAGAACGAGCGCCCGGGCGGTATGCTCACCTACGGTATTCCCAGCTTTAAGCTGCAGAAGGACGTTATCGAGGCCGAGGTCGAGATCATTCGCCTGATGGGCGCCGAGTTCCGCTATGGCGTGGAGGTCGGTCGCGACGTGACACTCGACGAGCTGCGCGAGCAGGGCTTTAAGGCCTTCTACGTGGCTATTGGCTGCCAGGGCGGCCGCCTTGCCGGTATTCCGGGCGAGGACGCCGAGGATGTGACCGTGGCCGTCGACTTCTTGCGCGAGGTCAACAGCGGCAAGATCGACGCGCTGCCCGGCCGCACCATCGTGGTGGGCGGCGGCAACGTGGCCATCGACGTGGCCCGCAACGCCTGCCGCCTGGGCTCCGAGCACGTTGAGATGTTCTGCCTGGAGAGCGAGGCGCAGATGCCCGCCAGCGAGGAAGAGCGTCGCGAGGCCATCGAGGACGGCGCACACATCAGCTGCGGCTGGGGTCCCAAGGAGGTTCACCTGGACGAGACCGGTCGTGTGTGCGGTATTACCTTCAAGCGCTGCACGCGTGTCTTTGACGACGAGGGCCGTTTTGCGCCCGAGTATGACGAGAACGATCTGCGCCGTGTCGATGCCGACCGTGTCGTCATGTCGATTGGCCAGTCCATTGTGTGGGGCGACCTGCTGGCTGGCTCCAAGGTGGAGCTTGGCCGCGGCCAGGGTGCCCTTGCCGATCCCCAGACCTACCAGACCGCCGAACCCGACATCTTTGTGGGCGGCGATGTCTACACCGGTCCGAGCTTTGCTATCGACGCCATCGCCGCCGGTCACGAGGCCGCTGTCTCCATCCATCGCTTTGTGCAGCCGGGATCCACGCTCACTATCGGCCGCAACCAGCGCCGCTACACCGCGCTCGACCGCGACGATGTTGTGATCGAGAACTACGACAACGCGAGCCGCGAGGTTGCCCACGTGGACCGCGAGCGCGAGAAGGCCGCGCCGTTTAGCGAGTACGTCGAGACCTTTACCGAAGAGCAGGTGCGCGCCGAGACCGCCCGTTGCCTGGGTTGCGGTGCCTCGATCGTCGACCCCAACAAGTGCATCGGCTGCGGCCTGTGCACCACCAAGTGCGCGTTCGACGCCATCCATCTGGATCGCGACCGCCCCGAGTGCTCCACGATGGTCAAATACGAGCAAAAGCTCCCAAGCCTTGGCAAGTACGCGCTCAAGCGCGCCATCAAGATTAAGTTCGGTCGCAAGTAAGTAGCCATAACGGGAACGGCGGAAGAAAAAGTGCATGAATTGGGGATCGTCTATCACATCATTCGCGATGTTGAGAATGTGGCGCGCGCCAATGGCGTGCGTCGCGTTTCGAGCGTGACGTTGCTGCTGGGCGAAGTCTCGGGCGTCGTTCCCGACTTGCTGCTCGACGCTTGGCGCTGGGCGGCAGATAAAAAACCCATCACCGAGGGTGCGGAGCTTATCGTGGAGCCCGTCGAGGCCGTGACGCATTGCGAGGCGTGCGGCCGCGACTATTCGACAGTCGAGCACGGCAAGACCTGCCCCCATTGCGGTAGCGGCGAGACATACCTGCTGCAGGGCCAGGAGGTCATGATCAAGCAGATCGAGACCCCCGACGAGGACCCGGCAGGCGCTGCCCCCGACGGCCCTTCCGACGCTCCCGACGCCGTCGACGCCGCCAACCCCCTCCACATCGCCTAACTTGGTCGTTGGGGACGTTCTTAAACGACTAGTCAAACAAGAACGTCCCCAACGACTAGTCGTTTAAGAACGTCCATTACAGTCGAAATTGTCAGCCCGGGACCGTCTCGGGCTACGATTGAGGCGCGCCCAGAACGGGCCGCCGACCGG
>CABUUE010000003.1 GCA_902494685.1 uncultured Collinsella sp. | reverse complement strand
CCCATGCCGCTCGGTGCATATTGGCCGGCTTCGATAATACGCGCAAGCTTTTCGGCCTCGACGGGACGATCGCTGTAGTTGCGGCAGCTGCGACGGTGAATGAGCGCTTCGATAGTCTCCATGGTGTCTCCTTGCGGTGGCGTTGCAGATGCCCCGTTCATACCCGTCGGGCTTAAACGATAGACGGTCAATTGCCCGGCCAAAAGGATAGATTCCAATTGGGAAAGTAGGTTTGCATAAAAGTACCTTCAGAATGTGACAAACAAATGGGATGGTTAAACGTTTTATCCCGTCTACCCTGCGGTTTTTTACCACTTGCCTAAATGACGAACGCATAACCTTTGATAAAGGTTTTACTAAAGGAGTACCAACGTTTATCAATGCGCCGTGGTGGCGCCGGGCCAGGAGGTAACATCATGTTCCAGGCTGGAGATGTCGTCGAGACCGATTTCGAAGGATTTCTGAAGCTGCTGCGTTCCAAGACGCGCGCTTTCGTGTCGATCAACGATCACGAGTACTACATCACGCACACCGATGGCTATTGGCGTGTTCAGGATTGCGAGGCCCTCAACGACAAGGGCCACTTTACTGACTGCTCCGAGCTGGTCAACACGGTCTGCGAGGTCGTCGAGCTGCCGTGGATTGCCGGCAAGAGCCTGCATGACAGCTTCTCGGGTGCTACGGTCTATGAGGCCGTCGCTGCTTAACAGCCAACACTCGATATTCTCTCGCAACCGCCGGCGCCGCCCCCGCGCCGGCGGTCTTTTTTGTCGATATGCTTATGTAGAGCCGACCATAAACAACGAGCTTGTTGACGATAGTCAAAACTCGGACTAATGTAGAGATATAAATTGGTCAAAACTCGGACTATCGAATGGTGGGAGAGATGAATAGTGCAGTTAGCCTGGTCGATTTCGACCGGATGCTTAACGGGCTTGACCGTATCTATTCGGAGTTCGCGCGTACCTGCGGTCTTTCGGACTGCGCCTACTGGATGCTCGTCGACACGAGTGCAGCGGGCGGAAGCGTTGCCGTGAGTCGGCTGACGAGTGAATGGTTCTACAGCAAACAGACCATCAATTCGGCGATCAAGACGCTTAGGGCGCGAGGGCTTGCGACGTTGGAGTTTGCCGAGGGCAGTCGTAAGAACAAGGTTGTGCGACTGACCGAAGAAGGCGTGCGGTTTGCCAAGCGCTACGCGTTGCCGGCGCAAAAAGCCGAGCAACAGGCATTCGAGGCGCTCGAGCCGTGGGAGCAGCGCGAGATTATGCGCTTGGTCGGTAAGTTCTCCCATGTTCTGAACGAAGAGTGCGAGGCATTTAAACGGCAAGTGGCCGCCGAGAACGAGGCTGACGATAAGGGCGAGGGGGACACATGCGACTCTTAATGAGGTTTATGAGGCCGTACCGCGGTCTGATTGCGGTGACGCTGTTTGCGGTGCTGATAGATAACGTCGGTACGCTGTTGGTTCCCACGATGCTGGCGAACATGGTCAACACCGGTATTACCACGGGCGATATCGACTATATTGTACGCAACGGCCTGTACATGCTTATCGCGACCGGCATGGCCAGCGGCGGCACGGTGCTGGGCTGCTATCTTTCGGCGCGCCTGGCCGCCAACGTGGCCTGCGATATCCGCAATGCCGTGTACGACAAGTCGCTCGAGCTGTCCGCCAGCGACTTTGAGCGCTTTGGCACGGGTTCGATGATCACGCGCTCACTCAACGACATCAACGTGATTCAGCAAGCTGTCCTTCAGACGATTCAGTTGGTGCTGCCGGTGCCGTTCTTGGCCGTGGCAGGCATCATTTTTGCCTGGTTTATCGATCCCGCCATGGGCACGCTGCTGGGCGTGGTGGTTGCGATCGTGCTGGTGGCGGCGGTCTTTACGGTGGCTAACGCCGCGCCGATCTTTATGCGCCTGCAGAGCTTTATCGACCGCATGAACGTGGTGCTGCGCGAGAACATCGTGGGCGTGCGCGTCATCCGCGCATTTAACAAGGAGCGCCACGAGGAGCGGCGCCTGGACGAGGTGTTTAGCGATTACGCGGCCAACGCCATCAAGGTCAACCACCTGTTTGTGGGTCTCGACAGCTCCAGCTTCTTTTTGATGAACATCGCCGAGGTGGCGGTGCTGTGGGTGGGCGGCAACCGCGTGGGCGTCCACGCCATGCAAATCGGCAGCATCTCGGCCGTGCTGGAGTACGCGATCTTGATCCTGTTCTTTGTGATGATGGCGCAGATGGTGATTCTGACGCTTCCGCGCGCCGCGGCGTGCCTCAACCGCGCGCAACAGGTGCTCGAAATCGAGCCGAGCATCGTGGACGGCAAGGCAACGCTGGGCGACGGGGCGCCTGAGTCCGCAGATGGTGCCGACGCGGTTGCCGTGTTCGACCATATGTCGTTCCGTTTTGACGATGCCGACGAGGACACCCTGTGCGACCTGAGCTTTGCCTGTCGCCGTGGCCAGACCACGGCGATTGTGGGCTCAACGGGCTCGGGCAAGTCAACGGTGGCCAAGCTCTTGCTTCGCTTCCACGATGCCACGAAGGGCGCCATTCGCCTGAATGGCATCGATCTGCGCGACCTTTCGCAAGGTGAGATTCGCGGGCATATCGCTTACGTGCCGCAGAAGGCGTGGCTGTTCTCGGGTACGGTGGCGAGCAACCTGCGCTTTGGCAACGAGGGCGCGACCGAGGCTGACATGCTCCATGCGCTGGAGGTTGCCCAGAGCACCTTTGTGCTCGATCAGCCCCAGGGGCTCGATACTCCGGTATCCCAGGGCGGCACGAACTTCTCGGGCGGTCAGCGCCAGCGCCTGGCGATCGCCCGCGCACTCATGAAGCATGCCGATCTATATATCTTCGATGACAGTTTTTCGGCCCTGGACTTTAAGACCGATGCCGCCCTGCGCCATGCGCTGCAGGACGAGACGCGCGATGCCGCGGTGCTCATCATCGCGCAACGTATCTCGACTATTTTGCACGCCGACCAGATCGTCGTGCTCAAGGACGGCGAGGTTGTGGGCTTGGGCACGCATGGCGAGCTTATGGAAACCTGCGAGGTGTACCGCGCCATCGCGGAATCGCAGATGAAGGGAGGTGAGTAGTATGACCGAGGAGCTCAAGAAGCGGGGCATCGCCGATGACGCTGCGGTTGCAGAGACAGTTGAGGGGACGGGCGCCACGCCCGGCCTGGACGAAGCCGCCAAGGCGGCGGAGCGCGAGGCTCGCCGCCAGGCACTCTACGAGGAAAACGAGCGCGCCGAGGACGAGCGCGCCCGCGCCGAGGCGGAGCGCATGCGCGATGTTGACGATGAGGACGAGGACGAGACGCCCCGCGACACCTGGGCGACGGTGCGTCGCCTGTGGAGCGAGGCCGCCGGCGACCATTGGCGCTTCTATATCGTGTTCGCGAGCATCGTGTTCTATGTCATCTTTAACACTGCGGCGCCGGCTTACAGCGCCCGCGTGATCGATAAGCTGTGGGGGCACATGAAGCTGGCGTTTGCCAACAACGCTACCTTCAGCATTACCTGGGAGAACTGCGGCAGGACCATCTTCATCTACTTTATGATCTGGACCGCCGCCGCCTCGTTCTACGCACTCCAGAGCTTTTTGATGTCGAGCGTTGCCGAGCGCCTCAACCCGCGCCTACGCAACCGCATCGCACAAAAGCTCAACCGTCTGCCGCTTGCCTACTTTGATGCGCATCGTCCCGGCGAGGTCGTCAGCCGTGCGACCAACGACTTGGACAAGATGTCCGAGAGCATGCAGCGCGGCTTGCTGCAGCTTCTGGTGTCGATCGGTACCGTGGTGGGCGCCGTGAGCGTGATGTTCGTGTTTAGCGTGCCGCTCACGCTTGTCTTTTTGTTCTTTACGGCGCTTTCGCTGCTGGTGACGAAGGTCGTTTCGCGCCGCACGCACGATGTGACGGGCGAGCGCCAGGAGTGGGTGTCCAAGATTACGAGCGCGGTCGAGGAAGGCTACTCGGGCCGTCTGGTAATCCGCGCGTTTAACCGCGAGCGCCAGAGCTCTGCCGAGGTGCACGAGGCTTCGAGGGAGCTGGCGCGCGTGAGCACCAAGGCCGACTTTATGATTAACGCCGTCGGTCCCGCGGTGCGCTTTATCGGCCGCTTGGCGCAGATCGTGATTGCGCTGGTGGGCTGCAGCATGTTGGTTGCCGGGCATATGACCGTCGGCGTGTTCCAGGCGTTCTTCCAGTTTATCTATGAGGCGTCCGAGCCCATGACGCAGCTGTCGTTTACCTTTAACTCGCTGCAGAGCGCGCTGGCGAGCGCCGAGCGCGTGTTCGACCTGCTCGACGAGTCCGAGATGGAAGCCGATCCGTTGCCGGCGGCCGCCGCCAAGCTGCCGGGCAAGGTGGAGGGCCGTGTCGCTTTTGAGCACGTGCGCTTTGGATATTCGCCCGACAAGCCGCTTATGCGCGACGTGTCGTTTACCGCCGAGCCGGGTCAGAAGATCGCAGTGGTGGGAACCACGGGTGCGGGTAAGACCACGCTCATCAATCTGCTCATGCGCTTCTACGAGATCGACGGTGGCCGCATTACCCTCGACGGTGTGGACACGAGCCGCATGGATCGCGGCGAGCTGCGCCAGCAGTTTGGCATGGTGTTGCAGGACGCCTGGCTGTTCGATGGCACCATTGCCGAGAACATCGCCTATGGCTGTCCCGAGGCGACGCGCGAGGAGATTGTCGCGGCCGCACGTGCCGCTCAGGTCGACTTCTTTGTGCGCACTATGCCGCAGGGCTACGACACGCGTGTGGCTAACGATGCCGAGAGCATCAGCCAGGGCCAACGTCAGCTGCTGACCATCGCGCGCGTGCTGCTCAACAACCCGGCGATCCTCATCCTGGACGAGGCGACGTCGAGCGTGGACACGCGCACCGAGCTCGCCATCGGCCGTGCCATGGATGCGCTCATGCGCGGGCGCACGAGCTTTGTGATCGCGCATCGTCTGTCGACGATCGTCGATGCCGACCTCATCCTGGTCATGGATCACGGCAATATCATCGAGCAGGGTACGCACAAGGAACTGCTGGCTGCCGAGGGCGCTTATGCCGACCTCTACCTAAGCCAGTTCGCATAAGGTGACAAAGGGGCAGCCCCGCATGTCACATCGAAAAGAAGGCGCGCCGGGGGCGGATTCCCTGGCGCGCCTTTTGTGATGGCGTCAATGATGTCGGTGGCCGTCCGCTTCTAGCGCTCGTCCACGAGCTTGGCGACGAGGGCTTTGAGCTCGGCCACCTCTTGCTCGAGTTCCTTGACGCGACGGGCGTTTTCGGTGATGCCCTGACGGTTGAGGGCGCTCTGCTCGGCGGCATCGTCGGGCATGTACTCGCGATGCTGCTTGGCGTCGAAGCTCTCCTCGAACACGCGGCAGCCGTTGCGCTTGATGATGCGCCCGGGCACGCCCACGACGGTGCAGTTGTCGGGCACGTCCTTGACGACGACCGAGTTGCCGCCGATTTTGACGTTGTTGCCGATGTGGATGTTGCCAAGCACCTTGGCGCCCGTGCCCACCGTGACATTGTTGCCCAGGGTGGGGTGGCGCTTGCCGGTCTCGTTGCCGGTGCCGCCGAGCGTGACGCCCTGGTAGAGCACACAGTTGTCGCCCACGATGGCAGTCTCGCCAATAACGACGCCCATGGCGTGGTCGATAAAGAAGTGCTTGCCGATCTGCGCGGCGGGATGAATCTCGACGCCGGTGATGTGGCGGGTGATTTGCGAGAGCACACGGGCAAGCGATCGATGGCCGTGTTCCCACAGCCAGTGCTCGGGCACGTGGTTCCACTTGGCGTGCAAGCCGGGGTAGGAAAGGAAGATGACCAGACCGTTTTGCGCAGCGGGGTCTTGCGCCTGGACGGTCTTGATGTCCTCTCGAATGGTGTTGATAAAGCTCACCGGCCGCCCTCCCTTAGTGCCGTGACAATGCGATTCAATAAAGTATAGCGATTCGCTAGGGATTAGGAAGAACAATCTTGGCGGCTTTGCGCGACAGGTGTCAGTTATGCAAACTTGCTGGTAATGGGGTCATGCTTTTGTGGGGTGGCGCACGAGGGGGCGCCGCAACCGTATACTGGTCAACTTGGACGTATCCGCGCCCACAACTGAGAGGTTTTACTTCATGGGTTTCATCAATTTTATCGCCGAGCTGCTTAAGGATCCGCGCACCGCGATCGCCAGCTGGATCGCCGCCGGCCCGCTTATGGCCTACGGCTGCGTGTTCCTGATCATCTTTATCGAGACGGGCGTGGTGTTCTTCCCGTTCCTTCCTGGCGATTCACTGCTGTTTGCTTCGGGCTTCTTTGCCCACAACGGTGGCTTTAACATCGTGGCCCTGCTGGCCGTCGCATGGGCGGCTGCCATCTTGGGTGATCAGTGCAACTTTATGATCGGTCACTTCTTTGGCAAAAAGATCATCGCTTCGGGCAAGGTCAAGGCCATGACGCCCGAGCGCATTAAAAAGTCCGAGGACTTCTTGGACAAGTGGGGTCACCTGGCCATCTTCCTGGGTCGCTTCTTCCCGTTTATCCGCACCTTTGTGCCCTTTATCGCTGGCATGGGCGGCATGCACTGGCGCAACTTTGTCGTCTTTAACGTGCTGGGCGGCATTACCTGGTCGACGGTCTTTACGCTGCTGGGCTACTTCTTTGGCGGCATTCCCTTTGTGCAGGAGCACTTTGAGCTGCTGATTATCGGCATCGTTGCCGTGTCGATCATCCCGACCGTGGTCGGTCTGGTTAAGGCCAAGCTGGGTAAATAGAACGCCTAGCTCGAGCCAGCGCGCAGACCGTACAGTTGAGGCCCGTCACCGCTTACGGTGGCGGGCCTTTTTGCTTCGGTCAAATGAAAATACTTTACTTAGTTAAAGAAAAGCGTTTTATCAGACGCGTACGGGGAGTACAATCTCGTGCATGCGAATCGACGTACCATCGGCTTTGATGCTGTTCGCGTGTCCCGTCCGGCTCTACGCTCCGGGCGTGCGACGTTGCGACGCGGTCGGCCTCGGTCCTTGCGTGCGGGTTCGCGAGTTTGCAACTGTGTATGTAAGGAGCGACATATGACTGTCGAGAAAAAGGATATCGATTGGGGTAGCCTCGGCTTTGGCTACATGAAGACCGATTACAGCTACGAGGCTCATTGGAAGGATGGCGAGTGGGACGAGGGCGGCCTGACCACCGACCACACCCTGCATGTCTCCGAGTGCGGCGGCATCTTCCATTACTGTCAGGAGGTCTTTGAGGGCCTGAAGGCCTACACCGCCGAGGACGGCAGCATCGTCTGCTTCCGTCCCGACATGAACGCCGAGCGCATGTACAACTCTGCGCAGCGCCTCGAGATGCCCCCGTTCCCCAAGGATAAGTTCGTTGAGGCCGTCAAGCAGGTCGTCTCTGCCAACGCCGCCTGGGTTCCGCCCTTCGGTTCTGGCGCGACCCTGTACGTGCGTCCGTTTATGATCGGCTCCGGTGACGTGATCGGCGTGGCTCCCGCTCCTGAGTACACGTTCCGTATTCTCGTGACCCCGGTCGGTCCGTACTTTAAGGGTGGCCTTAAGCCCGTCAAGCTGCGCGTTTCCGAGTATGACCGTGCCGCACCGCACGGCACCGGCAACATCAAGGCTGGCCTGAACTACGCCATGTCCCTCAAGCCCACGATGGAGGCCCATCGCGAGGGCTATGCCGAGAACCTGTATCTCGACTCCGAGTCCCGCACCTATGTCGAGGAGACCGGTGGCGCCAACGTCCTGTTCGTGAAAGAGGATGGCACGCTCGTCGTTCCGCAGTCGCACACCGACTCCATCCTGCCCTCCATCACCCGTCGTTCGCTCGTTCAGGTCGCTCAGGACCTGGGTATGACCGTCGATCAGCGCCCCGTCGAGTGGGCCGAGGTCAAGGCCGGCACCTTTGTGGAGTGCGGCCTGTGCGGCACCGCTGCCGTCATCTCCCCGGTGGGCGAGATTGACAACAAGGTCTATGGCGCCGACGAGACCGTGACCTTCCCGGCTGGCTACACCGAGATCGGTCCCGTGATGAAGAAGCTCCGCGAGACTCTGACCGGCATCCAGTCTGGTGCTGTCGAGGACAAGCACAACTGGGTTTACACCGTCGCGTAAGCTGTCTTAGCTGTCCGGCCCGAGCGCGGCCTTCCTTTCCGGCGCGACCTCGGACATGAAAGAACCTCCGCTGCGCACTTCGTGCGGCGGAGGTTCTTTCGTCCTGCGGAGTGCGCCGGAAAGGAAGGCCGCGCTTTTGTTTTGGTTCGCGCCATGTGGGGGTGGCGGCGACGTGCATTTTTGCGAGTATTCTGCAATCGAAGGCCCCTGCATACCGACCTCGGGCAAAAAATCGGGATTTCTCGATGTTTTCTACGGATGATGGGCGGGGTTATGGGCTGACAGCGTTTGATTTGCAGGGACATTCGCGGTCTTTGGCATTTATCGTGGCGCCCGAAGCTCTTGGTTATGTTGAATACTCCTAAAAATGCACGGCGCTTAGAGGGGGACCTTCGCGAAAAAGGAAACCGCCCCGTCGAAGTATGCATTCGACGGGGCGGTTTATACATTTGGCCGATTAAGGATACGCTGTCAAACTACTAGAACTTGACGGTCGGGGCCTGGCGGGCTGCTTCGGCGGCCTCGAAGCCCTGGCGCTCCTTAAACTGGAAGATGCCGGCAAAGATGACAGCCGGGAACGTCTGAATGGCGTTGTTGTAGCTGAGCACGCAGTCGTTGTAGCTCTGGCGTGCATAGCTAATCTTGTTCTCGGTATCCTCGAGCGATGCCTGCAGCTGCGTAAAGTTGGTGTTTGCCTTAAGATCGGGATAGGCCTCGGCCACGGCAAAGAGCTGGCGCAGTGCGCCGGTCAGCACGTTGTCGGCTTCCATCTTGGCCTCGGGCGTGGTGGCCTTGACGGCGGTGTTACGCGCGCTGATCACGGCGGAGAGCGTCTCCTGCTCGTGCTTGGCGTAGCCCTTGACGGTCTCGACCAGGTTGGGGATCAGGTCGTTACGGCGCTGCAGCTGCGTATCGATGTTCTGCCAGGCGTTATCGATGCGGTTACGCTTGGTGACCATGTTGTTGTAGATGCCGGCGATGGCGCAGACAATCACAATGACAACAACGATGCCGATGATGACGGTAATCATGATGTCTCCGTTTCGAATGGCCGCGGCGGCATGCGCCAGCTGCCGTTGGTATAACGCTACTAGTATACCCGCAACGTTTTACCGTGCCGAACTTTCCGGTAAGCGTTGTGTTTTCGGCGGGGTTGGCACCGGGGCAAAGCGCGCGAGGTACAGGTGTAAGATATGCGACAGATTGACGAGTGTTGTCTTTGCCCTGAGGATGGCGATACCAGTGGACCTTCGCATCAAGAAAACCTACCGCGCCCTGTTCGATGCCTTTACCGAGCTTCTCGAGGAGCATCGTTTTGAGGACCTGACGGTTGCCATGCTGTGCGACCGCGCCATGATTCGCCGCACGACGTTCTACAAGCACTTTCGCGACAAGAACGATTACTTTGCCTTTTATATCGATGAGCTCATGTCGGGCTTGCCGCAAAAACAGCCCGATGAGGCCGGCGCAGTGTCTGTCGAGGACGTGCGCGCGCTTCGGCACGCGATTTTGGACGATGCCATGGATTTGATTCTGACGCACGAGCGGCTCATGGATAACATTTTGGCAAGCAGCATGTCGGGCATGTTGACCAACGTTATTTGCGACCGCATTGCCCGCTCCATCCGCGAGCGTGTGATGAACGTGCTTGCCGAGGACGCCCTGGCCCCCGTGTCACTCGAGACGACGTCTGAGTTTGTCGCCGGCGGTATTATTCGTCTTTTCACGATATGGTGGGAATCGGGCCACGATCTTGAGCGTCGACCTGAGATAGCCGACGTGGTCGATGCGCTGTTTGAGCGGACCATGACACCGGTGAATCACTAAAGTGGCGGAGAGAGGGGGATTCGAACCCCCGGAACGCTCTCGCGCTCAACGGTTTTCAAGACCGCCGCATTCAACCGCTCTGCCATCTCTCCGTGAGTCGTAATGATAGCATCGTTTTGAATTTGCAACAGGGAAGGCGAACGATGACGATCACCGAAATCGACGAGAAGTTCATGCGCGAGGCACTGGCCGAGGCGCGCGCCGCCGCGGCGGTGGGCGAGGTGCCCATCGGAGCCGTAGTGGTGCGCGACGGTGAGATCGTCGCGCGGGCGCATAATCGTCGCGAACTCGACCAGGACCCTTCGGCTCATGCCGAGTTTGCGGCCGTGTGCGCCGCTGCCCAGGCGCTTGGCCGCTGGCGCCTTTCCGACTGTACGGTCTATGTGACGTTGGAACCCTGCTGCATGTGCGCAGGCCTTATGGTTAACGCGCGCGTGGGGCGCTGCGTGTATGGCGCGAGCGACGCCAAGGCGGGCGCGTTGGGATCCCTATACGATTTGAATGCCGACTCGCGCCTGAATCATCGGTTTAACGTGACGGCTGGGGTCCTGGCGGCTGAATGCCGCGAGCTGCTGAGTAGCTATTTTGGCGGTCTGCGCGGAGCGGGCGGCGCTGATTGCGGTTGTGGGGCCGATCTTGAAGCACACGCCGCTCACGCCGCAGCGCTTGCAGGTGCCGGTGAGGATGCTGGCACGGGGGTTGACTTTGGTCCTGCGTGCCGCCGACCCCGCCGTGTGCTGTTGGCGATCGACTCCTTTAAGGGCAGCGTTTCGAGCGCGCAGGCGGAGGCGGCGGTTGCCGAAGGCGTGCGCCGCGTTTGGCCCGATGCCGAGCTGAACGCTTTGCCGCTGGCAGATGGTGGCGAGGGAACGCTCGACGCCATCGCCGCGCGTGGTGGCGAGCTTGTGACCTGCGAGGTTGCAGGCCCCTTGGGCGACCTCGTGTCTGCCCGGATGCTGGTTGATGTCGAGCGCGAGTCCGCGGTCATCGAGATGGCCGAGGCGGCCGGCATTGGGTATTCGCCTTGCACGGAGTCGTCGGCGCAGGCTGCTACAACCTATGGCGTGGGCGAGCTTATGCTTCGCGCAGTTCGCACGGGCGCAAGGACACTCTATATTGGTCTGGGCGGCAGTGCCACCAACGACGGTGGCGCCGGCATGCTGCAGGCGCTGGGCGCGCGCGTGGTCGATGATCGGGGCTGCGATGTCGCCCCCGGTCTTGCCGGCCTTGAGCAGGTGGCGAGCGTTGATTTGGCGCCAGCGCTGCAGGCTTTGGGTGGCTCTCGTATCGTTGTGCTTTCGGATGTCGAGAATCCGCTCGTGGGGCGTCGAGGCGCACTGGCGGTGTTTGGCGGGCAGAAGGGCCTGCCGACGGATGATGCCGAGGCGCTGGGCAAGTACGACAGCTGGATGGTCGGCTACGGCCGCTTGCTCGACGCTGCGATTGCCGGAGCTCGAGCCCAGGGGTTGTTGCGCACACCCGAGGGCACACGGACGTTTGGCTCGGTGCTCGGCGTGCCCGGCGCGGGCGCTGCCGGTGGCTTGGGCGCGGCGTTACTGGCGCTCGGTGTGGAGCTACGCTCGGGCGTGGAGACGGTGCTCGATCTGATTGGGTTTGACGAACGCATGCGTGATGTCGACCTGGTCATAACGGGCGAGGGCAATATGGACGAGCAGTCCGCCGCCGGTAAGGCGCCGGTGGGCGTGGCACGCCGTGCCAAGCGGTGTGGCAAGCCGGTTGTTGCCGTCGTGGGCGGTCGTGCCGACAACCTGGATGCGGTGTACGAGCAGGGCATCGACTTGGTGCTTCCGATTTGCCGCAAGCCCATGGACCTGGAACAGGCACTCGATCCGCAAGAAGCCACAACCAACCTCATCTGTGCCGGCGAGGCAGCCGCCCAATCCTACGACCTCGCCCGCCTCTAGAACTAATTCCCTCGGGAGCCCGGTTTGCCCGGGTAGTCAAAATAGCCCCGTCCCAAATTAGCTACTTTGTGGTTTGTGGGGGATAAAGATTGCCGGTCGTTTTGTCCTACTGGGGCATGTCGATGGCGCGAGTGGTTCGATTTTGAGCCTGAGTGGCAACCCGAGGCGAAATTTCGGGTCACCCAAATTGCTACAATTTTAAGTATATTGCGATGTCCTGCCTTGCGTTTCTGCGCGGGGGGGGGCGTATATTTGCATCGATGGGGACGACGACACATATATAATGAGCCGCTGCTTGCCGTCCTCATGGATTTGGGGAGGGCCTTCATGAATCGCGCGTGTGCGAGAGCTCGAGAAATGCTAAAGCCTTTTGGCAAGAAAACCAATACCGCAAAGCGTGTCCTGAGGGTTTTGGCCGTCCCGCTGGCGGCATGTGCGCTCATGTTCGGTGCGACGAGCGCGTCGGCCGACCAGACAGTTCCCTTGAGCAACCACACCGTGCAGACGGTGAATCCCACCGGCACCACGGTCAATCTGTTCGACTACTGGGTCGTGGATGGCGATAACGACAGCTCGAAGAACATAAACAACAATAATGGCAATGACAACACCGGCATCAATAAAGACCATCAGCTCAAGTTCAATGGTGGTGGCGGCACGGGCATTAACAAGTGGACGGGCAGAAGCGTCATTGATGGCTTTGGACGCCTTTCTTTTGTAAAGAACACGCTGGTAAATGGCTATCCGGCGATCAACGCCGGCACTTATACCTCATACGGCACGAAAGGCGATTGCACCGATGAATCGCTGGCCTATCTCTTTAATAACGACAGCCAAGCAAACGGCAGGCAAAAGGGTAAGGCTGTCTACAACGACGTGAAAGGCCTCTTCCAGCTCCAGAAGGGCTATTACGTTTACGACTCGTATGGTTCTCGCGGCAACTATGCTGTGTATAACTACACGACTAACTCCTTTGACGTCTACAATAAGGCTGGTGTATATAAGGGCGGCGTATCAGATGCAAATCTGGGCCAGTTCTTTCCCTTCGACTCGGCTGACAAGGTTTTTGATGAGAAGGGCAACAGCCTCTCCCCTAAGCAGATCATTGATGGAAGCACGAGCCTCAACCATCACTTTGGCATGTCCATGACTACGGAGTTCGTCCAGCCGACGAACGGCAAGACCACCGATGGCAACGACATGATCTTTGAGTTCTCGGGTGACGACGACGTCTGGGTCTATATCGACGGCGTGCTCGTGGGCGATCTTGGTGGCATCCACGAGAAGGCGACGCTCAAGATCAACTTCGCCACCGGTGCCGTACATGTCGGTCATGTTGACAATGCAAATGATCCCGAAAAGACAATTCAAGACACCACCATTAAGGCGATGTTCCAAGCTGCCGGCGCAGATACTTCAAACAGAAGATTCTCCGGCAACACCTTCCTCAACAGCTCCAAGCACACGCTGAGCTTCTTCTATCTGGAGCGCGGCGCGGGCGCATCGAATATGTCGCTTAAGTTCAATCTCACCACGCTGCCGTCGTCCGAGGTCGAGAAGGTCGATCAGAACGGCGAGGCAGTCCAGGACGCCAAGTTTGCGCTGTATCAGTCGGATGCCAGCTGGAAGACGCAGGGCGATCCCATCGCTCAAGGTACGACGGACGATAAGGGTCGGCTAGTGCTTCTGAAGTCGGACGACGGCTCCGTCCTTTCATTTGATAACCAGCATGCTGATGGACATAACTACTTTGTACTCAAAGAGACAGACCTGCCCGCGGGATATCGCTCGAGTCTGACCTCATCGACTACCGCAATGTCAGGTGAGCTGCATCTGCAGTACAAAGAGGCTGCGGCGAGCGGTTCGGGCGGCGTGGTGGTCGCGCCGCAAACGACGGTCACCATGGCCGATGGCGTAACGCAATGGACGGGCAGCCGCATGTGGCTCAACGGTGGTTATCTGGCTGCCAAGGAGACCATTTCCCTTAGCAAAGAAACAAAAGACAATAAGGACAAACCCATTAGCTCGGGTACGACATTTGCTGTCGTGCTCAAGCGCACCGATAAAAGCAAGGCGGACACGGACGAAAATGCATGGACGGCAGTCACGGGCAATCCGCTCGATGGCTACATGCTGTGCTCCGCACATGGCATCCCTGGCGCCGTCGAGGCTGCCAAATCGGCGGACACGAGCGTCTTTGGCGTCAACACCAAGGGCGACTACGAGGTAACGGTTAGGTCGCTGCCTGGCGATATCGAGACGTACGCCGCCATGCTGCAAGATGAAGACAAGCCGAAGGCGGAATATACCGTGGCGGTGTATCACACCACGGCATCGTCTCTGGCGGGGGCAACCATCGGCAACACCTCTATGGTCAAATATCAAACGATAAACAGGCAGTTCTCTACGGTGATCCACCTCACCAACGTTCAGAACCGTCTGTTTGTGCAGAAGGTCGACGACCTGGGCAAGCCCGTGAACGGCGCAACGTTTGAGCTGTACCAGGCCAAGGACGTTACCGGCGATAGTCCTAGAACGTATGCCATTAAATCGGGCGCCGAGCCGTATGACACCGTGCAGGCAAACGGCATGACCTATCCGTATGACATTAAGGGTGCTGCATGCTTCCCGCTCGATTCGGCGAAGCATGCGCCCCTTATCAAGGGTACGTACTACCTGCGTGAGTCTGTAAGTCCAGATGGCCATGAGATCAACAACACCATCACCAAGGTAATCGTGGACGACTCGGGCGTATATGTGGACGCCGGCGAAGAGAACGATGGCGTGCTCAGCATGAGCGGCCCGGGTTCGCTGATCGCCTCCCTGGCGCAGTTTGGCTCCCCCGACTCGATTGACAATACGCTTACGCACATCAAGGGCAAGCTGCAGAGTGCGGCCGTTGACGCCAACGGAAACCTGACATGGGGCCAGACGTGCACAGCCCAAGGCGTGACGCCTTCTCTTGCGGGCAACTTGATGCATATGCGCTATGACAAGACGGCGCAGGGCACCAAGACCATTCTGCGCTATGTCGAGGATGGTGGCGATCGCGACGGTCAGCTGGCGACGATCTTTGCCGATACGGGCGTAAACCGCATGGCTCTTTATCAAGAAGACGATTCAGCATATATAGACGATGCCTCCAAGACTCGTACTAATCTGGGCACGCTTCAGCTCAACCATCTCTTTACCACGGCAACGGCCGTGCAGTATACCGATCGTCGCGTGGCACGCCTGCAAGTGACTAAGACCGTGACGGCGGATGCTGGTCTTACTGCGCCCACCAAGGATGCGGACGACAACGATCTGACCTTTACGTTTAAGTTCACCCTGCCGGAGTCCCAGGAGGGCTACGAGGCGCATGTGTTCGATGCGAGCGGCAACGCTGTGGGCAATTCCTTTAGGCTCAAGAACGGCGACACCCATTCCATCAAGGCCGGCGAGACCATTCGCGTATACGACCTCAAGAAGGGTGACAACTACAGTGTGAGCGAGCTCACCACCAAGGGCGAGGTGTCCAGTGGCAATGTGCTGGCGAGCATCGTCAACGCCGTAACCGGCTCTGCCGACGAGTCGGTGCTTCCGGCTGGCTTTAGCCTCGTGAGACGCATGGTCGGCGGCGAGAAGCAGTCGGGAACCGGCAACACCATAACGGGTTCAATCGCTGCGCTCGTGGACGGAAAGATTCCCGCGAGCAACACGCTCGAGTTCATCAACAAATACAGTGTCAGCCCCGTAAAGAATGGCCTAAGCGCCAAGAAGGCGCTCGAGGGCCGCAATTGGGCCGATGGCGATACCTTTACCGTGCAGCTTACAGCCGACGACGGCGTCCCCATGCCCAGCGGCGCCAAGAGCAAGGTGGCTACGGTTGAGCTCACCAACGACCAGCCGGCGACGTTTGGCGATATTACCTATACCAAGCCGGGTACCTACGCCTATACCATCTCGGAGGATATTCCCGGCTCCAATGCCAAGGCGGATGGAATAAGCTACTCCGCTGCTGTCTATACCGCGACGGTCAAGGTGGATGATAACCACGCCGGTGCACTGGTCGTTAAGAGCGTAAAGGTGAAGCAGGTGCGTGACGACGCGGGCAAACCGGCTACCGCAGAGGTTGCCGATAAGATCGCAACCTTCACCAACCGTTACGATACGCACGAACATAGCATCATCATCCATGCCCAAAAGAACCTGACCGACAACGCCGGGAGTTTCCCGCTTTCCCAGAACGCCTTTAGCTTTAAACTCGAGCGTGTGGGCGGCTATGCGGACGACAATGCAGCGTTCGATCCCGATAAGGTCGACACGAGCATCAAGGCTCCCATGCCCCAGGGCGCCGAGGGCAACATCGCAACCGTGGGCAACAACGCCGACGGCACGGTGACGTGGCCAGAAATCTCCTATACCGCCAAGGCGGATGCGGGACGCGCCTACGTTTACAAGTTCGCCGAGAATCGCGGCAGCGTTACGGGCATGACCTACGATGGATCGGTCTATTACGCCGTGGTGCGCAACGACAAGAAGGGTGCCGGCATCCAGACCTCGGTCGAGTACTACAAGGCCGCAGAAAACAACTCGGTAAAGCAGCTGGACGAGAATGTCACGCCCTCCTTTACCAATATATATAGCGTGGAGCCCACGAGCGTGACCCTGCAGGGCCAAAAGACCGTGAGCGGTCGTGACTGGAATCAGGGCGAGAGCTATGCCTTTAACCTTGCTGCCGCTACGGACGATGCCGGTGCGACCGGTTTGGGCAAGACCACAAAGCAGGCGGTAACGGATGGGGCTGTTGCCATCGGCGTCAACCGGGCTGTCGCCAGTGCGCCCGCGACGGGGCGCGTGGCCTCGTTCGCCTTTGGCACCGAAGCCGCCCCGACCGTGACGTTCAACCGCGCAGGCACCTTTAGCTTCAACATCACCGAGAAAGCTGCGCAGGATGGCCAGGCGGGCATGTCCATGGACAAGCACACCGCACGCGCGACCGTCGTGGTGACCGATCTGGACGAGTCGGGCAACCACACGGGCAAGCTGCGCGTGTCGAGCGTGACCTACGCCAACACCGGCGCCTCCGATGCGGACAAGGCCGTAGCTGACAAGGCCGCCTTTACCAACGCATACCATGCGTCGGGCACCTTTGATGGCGTGACGGTCAGCAAGACCCTTGAGGGTCGCGCTTCTGCCGCGGGCCAGTTTACCTTTGCCGTGACGGGCCTTTGGTACAACGGCGTTCAGACGTCGGTCGACGGCGCCGAGGCTAGCCTGTCCAATAAGGCTGCGGGGGCCGGCGTGTCCGGTGCCGTGGTGGGCGCAAGCGGGCAAGAGAAGCTCTTTGCTCGTACACTCACGGAGCAGGATCTGGGCCATACGTTTGCCTATCGCATCCGCGAGAACCAGCCTGCGGCTGCCGGCTACGCCTATGACACCGGCTACACTGGTGACGCTATTGTGCTCGTCAAGGTTCTAGCACGCAAGGACGACCCCGCTAAGCTCTACGCCGTGACGACCGTGCTCAAGGGCGCGGGTGTGACGGAACTGCTGGGCGACGGTGCCGACGCGAGCGCGCTGACGGACGAAAAGATCGTCCAGCTCAAGCAAGATTCGAATACTTACGTGCAGCAGTACGATGCAAGTGAGGCCGGCGCTACGACGCCTACTGTCTCGTTTGTGAACCGTTACACGGCAAGCCTCGACTATGGCGCCGCTGGCGGTTTGCAGATCGAGAAGACGTTGACGTATCCCAAGGATGCGACCATTTTTGGCTCGCCTAAGAGCACGTTCCGTTATATCGTCAAGCCTGCTGACGAGACATCTGCCAGCAAGGTTGGCATTTCCACGGACGGCAAAGTCTTTGAGACCGCAAATGTCGAGGCCGACGCCCCCAAGACCGTGAGTTTGATACCTGCGGGTGGGTTGACCTTCACTCAGGATGATGCCGGCAAGACGTTCACCTATACGGTGAGTGAGATTGACGACAAGGCGACGGGCTATACGTACGACAAGACGATCCATACGGTTAGGGCCGTCGTAGCGGATAACGGCGACGGTACGCTTAGAGTCACGACAGCGGTAAGCAAGCAGGTCGATGGCAAGGACGAGCTCGAGGGCCAGTGGATCTATCCGTCGGGTGCAACGTCCACCGGTGTCGCGACGGTCAAATTCAAGAACACCTATACGGTCACCGAGGCGGCAACCTACACCCCGTCCGTGACGAAGGTGGTTGCCGGTGCCGATGCTCCGGGCAAGTTCACCTTTGCTATGACCGCGGCTGACGATGCTACTAAGACTGCCATCGATGGCAAGCTCATCACCGGCTCTTCGATGAGCGCGGAGAACGGCTACGCTGAGGAGAAGCAAACGACGGCGGCCCTCAAGGACGGGGAGCACTATAAGCTCGACTTCTCGAAGCTCACCTTTAACAAGCCGGGCACGTATAAGTTTGCTATTAACGAGCTGGCCCCGAATGGCGGCCTCGGCGAGTGGACGTATGACGCGCACATCTATACCTTGACCATTACCGCAACCGATGAGGGCGGCAAGCTTGTGGCCCGCGCCGATGGCGCGACCGGCTCGGAAGGCTTCATCTTCACCAATAGGTATCGCACCTCGACGAGCTACGAGCTCCAGGGCGGTCTGGAGATCGTCAAGACGCTCAACGGGCACGACCTGCATGCCGGCATGTTTGGCTTTACGGTAACGGGCGAAGACGCCGCCTCGACCGATAAGCTCAACAAGCTGCTGCGCGCAGATGAGGGCAAGCTCACCGTGACAAACGATGAGCCGCAGGCCGATGGCACGTCCCATACCGGCATTTTGGGTGGCCTGACCTTTGCGACGGAAGATGCGGGTAAGACGTTTACTTACAAGGTTGTCGAGAATGGCGGCGGCAAGGGCGGCTATACATACGACTCCACCTATTGGATGGTAGAGATTGCGGTTAATAATCGCCGCGATGGTTCGCTCTATACCGTGACCACGGCCAAGCACTATGACGCCAATGAAGCTGAAGAGCCCCACGAGAAAAAGATCTTCAGCTCCGAGAGCGGTACCGCCAAGGCTCAGGTGTTCTTTACCAACAGCTACGCTGCGACCGGAACATTCGACGGTCTTACTGCCGAGAAGGTGATGGACTCCGGCGACAAGATCGAGACTGGCCAGTATACGTTTGACCTGTATGCCGGGAAGGCCGACGGCTCGCTCGAAAAGATGGATGAGGGCACGACTCGGGCGGACGAGGACGGTACCGCTACGGTCGACTTTGGTAAGGTTAACTTTAAGCTTGGCGATGCTACCAGCGGAACTCATGAGCAGACGATTGACCTCGCCGGCGCCGTCAACGATGGCATTGCCACCAAGCGTCACAATGCCGACCACACCACCACCTACAGCTTTAACCTGGTGGCAAAGGAGCGCATGGCCAACCTGCCCGAGGGTGTGCGTCCCGTGGATACGTCTGCGACGTGCCGAGTGCTGCTCGAGGTGACCGACCACAACGACGGCAATCTGACGTCCAAGGTGACCTATCGCGATGGTACCGAGAAGGGTAAGATCGTCTTCCACAACACGCGTGATAAGGTCAAGACGATTGGCACGGTCGCGAAGCCCGATGTGGACATCGACGGGCAGTTGCTTTCTGTGGGCGACTCCTACGCCTATACCATCAACTGGGCCAATACCGAGGCCGACGCCGCCGGTAATCTGGTTTCGGCCAACGTGACCGTGACCGACGAGCTGCCCACGGGCGTCGTGTTCGAGGCCTTTGAGGGCGAGTATGCCGATAAGGGCGCCGCGAGCGGTCAGTTGCTCACCTGGAACCTGGGTGAGCAGCCTGCGGGCAGCCACGGTTCGGTGCGCGTGCACGTCAAGATTACCGAGGACGCCGTGAAGGGTGCCCAAGGCGCTGTTGGCACCATCAACAATACTGCCACCGTTAAGGTCGGCGACAAGAGCAAGAGTTATACCGGCACCACGACGAACTTCGTACCCAAGAAGTCCGAGAGCGATGTCCAGGATTCGAATGGGTCGGGCGTGGCGCTGGGCGACGAACTCACCTACACCATCGGCTACAAGAACACCGAGGGCGCGTCTGCCACGGTAACGATCACCGATGCCGTTCCCGCGGGAACCGAGTTCGTGGAGTTCGCCGGCGACCATAAGGATGCCGGCTCCAAGGGCAATGACGGCAACCTTACCTGGACGTTGAAGGACGTTCCCGCAGGCAAGGAGGGCACGGTTCAGTTTAAGGTTCGCGTGACCGAGGACGCGTTTAAGAGCGGTGGCGCTTCGGGCGACATCTCCAATCAGGCGTCGGTGGCGGTCGGCAACAACCCTGCCGTCAAGACCAACACCACCACCGATCAGGTTTCTGACGGGCGCCTGACGTTGAGCAAGACGGTCACGGCCGCCGAAGGCATCACCGCGCCCAACAAGGCATTTACCTTTAAGGTGCTGCTCTACCAGGCCGATGGCACAACGCCTCTGGCCGGCACCTTTGCGTACGCCGGTCGCCCCGATGGCACCAACGGCACTTATGTAAGCGGACAGATCAAGAGCGGTGACACCATCGCGCTTAAGGCCGGCGGCTCCGTCACGGTTACCTTGCCCATAGGTGCGCACTACGAGGTGCAGGAGCTCGACTCCAAGGGTGAGCTCATGACGAGCGAGGACGGCTTTGCGGTTGTCGATAAGGCGAACCCCCAGAAGGGTACCGTCGGACAGGCGACGAAGGTGGGCTTCACTAACGTCTACAGCGTGGAGTCCACAAAGGTGGAGAACGCTTTTAAGGTTCAAAAGAAGATCTCCGGTCGCAACTGGACTAAGGCGGATGCCTTTACCATGATGCTGACTGCCCAGGGTGAGGCACCCATGCCCAAGGGCGCCAAGGAGGGCGTGTCGACGATTGAGTTGCACAAGGATGCCCAGGTCGGCAACTTCGGTACCATCGAGTACACCAAGCCCGGTACCTATACCTATGTGATTACCGAGCCGTCGGGTGACGAGACGTCGCTCATCTTCTCGAAGGCCACCTATCGTGCCACCGTCACGGTGGCCGACGATGGCGCCGGTAAGCTGTTTGCCAAGACCAAGATTGCACAGCTGACCGACGATGCGGGCGACGCTGCTGAGCGCACGGTCGAGGCGGCGGTCTTTACCAACACCGCCAAGACCGGCAGCCTCACCGTCAAGAAGACGGTCGTCGGCGGCGACGGCCAGCGCGAGTTCGGCTTCACGGTCGCGCTGACCGACGGGGACGGCGAGCCCGTCTCCGGCACCTTCGGCAAGGGCGAGCACGCCGTGACGTTCGCGGGCGGCAAGGCGACCTTCACGCTCAGGGACGGCGGGGAGAAGACCGTCGCCGGCCTGCCCGTGGGCGCGCACTACACCGTGACCGAGGACGCCGCCGAGGGCTACACGACTGCGGTCAACGGGGCTGACGGCTCCAAGGCCGAAGGCGCCGTGACCGAGGACGGCGCGACCGTCGCGTTCACCAACACGTACGGAACGGCCACCGAGGGCAGGGACATCTCCACCGCGGGACTCTTCACCAAGACGCTCGAGGGCCGCGACTGGGCGGAGGGCGACAGCTTCCAGTTCGCGCTCGCGGGCGAGGGCGGCGCCCCCATGCCCGAGGGGTCTGCCGACGGCTCCAAGACCGTCAGCGTGACGGCCGCCGCCGGCACCAGGGCGGGCGATAGGGTCGCCTTCGACTTCGGCCCCATCCGCTACACGCTCGATGACATCAAGGACGCCGGGTTCGCCGAGGTCGGCGGCAAGCGCGTGCGCGCCAAGACCTTCACCTACACGGTGAGCGAGGTCAGGCCCGATGACGGCTCCGCCATCGCCGGCGTGGCCTACGACGGCCACGTCGCCACGATGACGGTGACCGTGACCGACGACGGTTCCGGCAACCTCACGGCCACGACGCCCGCGATCGCGCAGGTGAGCGGTGGCGACTTCGTCAACACCTACACGACTGAGCTCGACTATTCGGCCCGCGCGGGCGTGCGCCTGTCCAAGACGCTCTCCGGCCGCGCCATGGAGGCGGGGCAGTTCGCCTTCACCGTGACCGCCGACGCCGAGACGGCCGCCAAGCTCGGCCTCAAGACCGGCAAGGACGCCTACGCCGTGGCCGCTGCCGATGACGGAGAGGCCGACCTGGTCGACCTCGTCGGCGGTGCCGCGGAGAGCGACGTGAAGTTCACCGACGCCGACGCGGGCAAGACCTACAGCTTCACCGTCACCGAGACCAAGCTCGGCGGCGAGGGCTACACCAACGACACCGCGCCGCGCACGGTGGCCATCGCGCCCGGCTACGACGCCGCGACGGGCAAGCTCACGGTCACGACCACGGTTGCCAAGGACGGTGTCGAGGTCGCCCGCAGCGAGGTCTCCACGGCAGATGACGCCACGGAGACGCCCGCGCTTGTGACGGTCGCGTTCGAGAACTCCTACGAGGCCACCGGAACGCTCGGCGGCGAGGGCAACGTGGCAATTAACGCCACCAAGACGCTGACGGGCCGCGCCGCGGCGGCAGGCGAGTTCTCGTTCTCCGTCCGCGATGCCCAGGGCGACGTGGTCGCGACCGCGACCAACCGGGCCTCCGGCGACGGCGAGGCCGCGGGGCTCGCGTTCTCGCCCATCGCCTACACCACCGACACTCTCGAGCAGATGGTGGCGGACGGCACCGCCACCAGGGCCGCCGACGGCTCATGGGCCATTCCCTATACCGTATCCGAGGACGGCACGGACCGGCTGCCCGCGGGCGTGACGGCGACCGCCTCGAGCTTCGACATCACGGTCAAGGTGACCGATAACGGCAAGGGCGGGCTGGACACTGCCGTGGTCTACCCCGAGGGCTCCGGCGGCACGCTGTCGTTCGTGAACGGCTACGGCACCAACGAGGCGACAGTCGACCTCGCGGGCACCAAGACGCTGGCGCTCGGCCAGGCCGGGCTCGGCCTCACGCAGGCCGACATCGAGGGCAAGTACACCTTTAAGATCGCGCCGCTGGACGGCGCGCCCGCGCCGGCCGACGCCTCCGGCAAGACGGTGACCGAGGCGACCAACGACGCCGCCGGCAACGTCGAGCTGAGCCACGTCACGTTTAAGCAGCCGAGCGACCTCGATGACGTCGAGATCGACCGCGACGGCCTGCGCACCAAGACGTTCGCCTACCGGGTGAGCGAGTCCGGCTCGGTCGACGGCGTGGCCAACGACGCGACGGCGACCAGGACCTTCACGGTCAAGGTGGTCGAGGACACCAACGCGGGCACGCTCTCCGCGGAGGTCCTGCCCGCAGAGGGCACGCCCGAGGGCAAGGGCGCGTTCGAGTTCACCAACACCTACGGCGTGAACCCGACGCCGAGCTCCGTCACCGACCAGATCACGGTGAACAAGAAGCTCGAGGGCCGCGACCTGGCCGAAGGCGAGTTCGAGTTCCAGCTGGTCGAGATCGCCGCCGACGGCAGCGAGAGCGTTGCGGCGACGGGCAAGAACGCCGCCGACGGCACGGTCGTGCTCAGCCCCGTCACCTACACCGCGCCCGGCGCGCACGGCTACGAGCTGCGCGAGGTCGCCGGCACGGCGGGCGGTGTGACGTACGACAAGACGACGTACCGCGTG
>CABUUE010000002.1 GCA_902494685.1 uncultured Collinsella sp. | reverse complement strand
GGCGGCGTGACCTCAGGTTGCAGTGCCGCAGCATGAATCGGGACGGACGGCTTTCCCGTGCCGCTTGCGGCCGATATGCGCGCGGGATCGCGGTGGCGAGATGGTTCTCCATGCGGAACGGCTACGGTGCTGCGCAACACGTCCGTCGGAAGAAGGAGGACAGCCAATGATGGATATCAACGAGAAGGACGAGCGTCGTGAGCTGCTTGACGCGGTGGCGGATGCAGGAAGGCTGGCGAGGGGCCTGGACCAGCTGCTCGAGTCCCTGGCGCACGCCGACCAGCTGGACCTGCTCGACGTCGAGGGGGTCCTGGCCCTGAGGTCGATAAGCGAGAGGTGCGCCGAGCGCATCGGCGACGCCGCGCGAATCCTGGAGGCGCAAAACGAGATCCTCTATGTCGAGGAACGGACCGTTTAGCTTCCTTTCGCGGAAGATTAACTATTTGCTTTGCGGGCAACACCCTAAAGAATCGCAGTTCCTGGTCGGCGCTTAGATGAGCGTTAGCCGCGACCCATTCCAAAGATACTTGCATTGTCGGCGTTGTCGTTAGTTTCGACCTCAGTCGCCATCGCCGGGAACGATTCTTCCTGAGACGCGTCGTCCACTCGCGAGTCAATAGGCTCGCCGAGCGCCAGGAAGAACCTCATCACGTGCTCGACTCTCTGCTGCAGAGACTCGCTCAGCTCGCTGTAGGAGGCCGCCAGCCGTACTTCCTTGGCCAACTCCGCCATCGAGTCCTTCAGCGCCTTCTGCACGCTCACAGAGGGTCTCACCTCGACCTGGGTATCGGTGAGCTTGGCGATGATGTAGTCCTGCCTGTTCATGCCGCTCCAGGCGGCCATCTCGCATATGAGCTTATGCTCCTCGGGCGTGCAGCGGAACGCCATCGTCTTACTGCGCTTGCGGGCGCTGTTCTCGCACGGCATCCTTCTTATCCCCTCGCCCCGTCAAGGGCGGCGGCCATCTCGTCCTGCTTCGTGGGGAACAGGTGCGCGTATCGGTAGGTGATGTCCACCGCCTCGTGGCCCATGCGCTCGGCGATGGCCAGCGCGGAGAAGCCCATCTCGATCAGCAGGCTCACGTGGCTGTGGCGTATGTCGTGTATGCGGATGCGCTTCACGCCCGACGCCTTGCACCCGCGCTCCATCTCGTGGGCCAGGAAGTGCTTGGTCACGGCGAACAGGCGCTCGTCGGGGGCGACGTCGTCTCGTAGCTCGATGAAGTCCGCCATCTCGTCGCGCAGGAAGGCGGGCATGACGATCGTGCGCACCGACTTGGGCGTCTTGGGATCGGTCACGGTGTCTACGCCGTGGAGGCTTTGGTACGACTTGTTGATGCGCAGACGCGAACTCTCCAGCATGAAGTCGGACGGAGTGAGCGCCAGAAGCTCGCCGCAGCGGATGCCCGTCCAGTAGAGCAGCTCGAAGGCGTGGAACGAGAGCGGCTTGTCCATGACGGCCTCGCTGAACCTCAGGTACTCGTCCTTGGTCCAGAACTGCATCTCGCCGCCCTTCTTCGAGCCCATCTTGTCGACCCTTCGCACCGGGTTGTCGGTGAGCCCGTAGTAGCGCTCGGCGTGGTTGAAGATGGCGTTGAGTTGGTTGTTCACCGTGCGCAGGTACGTCGGCGCCCAGGGCTTACCGTCGGCGTCCCGGTGTTCAGTAAGCTCGTTCTGCCACCTAATAACGTCGATCGGCCTCACATCGCACATGCGCATATCCCCAAAGAACGGCACGAGCTTGTCGTTGATGATGTACTCCTTGGTGATCCACGTATGCTCGCGTATGCGAGGCTTCACCTCGGAGGCGTACACCTCAACGAACTCGGAAAACGTCATGTCCATGGCCCCGCCGTTAAGGCTCTTGAACTGGCTTTCCCATACGGCCGCCTCCACCTCGGAGGAGAAGCCGCGCTTTGTCTTGTGGCGCTTCGAGCCGCGGGCGTCGCGGTAGTAGCACTGCACGAAGAACGTGCCGTTGCTGTCGTCCTTGTACACCGGCATGTCAGTCCACCTCCGGGAAGTACAGGGCGTCGAAGACGTCACTTCGAACGCGTCCGCGGATAACCACGCGCCCGCGCGCCTCCTGCTCGGCGTTTATCTTCCTGATCACCTCGTAGGCGCTGCCTTTCTTGATCCTCAGCAGCTCCGCAACCTCGTCCGCATCCAGCATGTGCGGTCTCGGCGTCTTTGCCACCTTCTCGTCCATGGCTCCTCCTGTCATTAGCGTACAGATACGTACGGTTTACAGATTCAGAGTAAACGTACATATCTGTACTGTCAATAGAATTGCGTACATTTGCGTACGCTGGTAAGATGTGCGGGTACGTAATTCCAGGAGGAGGGCGCATGTCCGTAGGCGAGAACATAAGGCGGTACCGCAAGTCGCGCGGCATGACGCAAGCGCAGCTTGCCGAGGCGGTCGGCCTGACCGAGGGGGCCGTGCGCCACTACGAGAGCGGCATCCGCGCCGTCAAGCCCGAGCTGCTCGAGTCCATCTCCGCCGCGCTCGGCGTTTCCGTCAACGCCCTCAAGGATTACGGCGTCGAGACCGCAGGCGACCTCATGTCGCTGCTCGTGCGGCTCGAAGACTCCTTCGGCATAGTTCCCTCAGCCGACGGTTCGGGCCTCTCCCTGAACCCCAAGGCGCCGCACGCGCCCAAAGCCGCGATGGCGATCGAGTTGTGGGCAGAGAAGCGCGCACGGCTCGAGAACGGCGAGATCGACGCCGACGAGTACGAGGACTGGAAAGCCTTGCTGTAACGGCTCCCCGCATTTCGCAATCAACGCAACCGAATCAGGACGCCAGGCTAGGCGGTGAGCTCCGCTCGCTCCTGCGTAAGCTGAGTTTTTACTCCCCATTGCATGCAAAGGCATTTCAAGCGTAAATGGGGAGTAAATGACGCGGTGGCTTACATGGCGGCACACGGCAGTACACTGCGGCATTTCCCCTGATTACTCCCGTTTTCATTGAGGCGGCGAGATTCTTTACTCCCCATTAACCACCTGGGGAAACGCCGTACGGAGACCGTAAAAACGCCCGTTGAGTTCGATTTGAGTTTCACGGGCCCCGAAACGGCCTCGTTTCGTTCTCGGGGACAAAAATCGCGCGTCTACTCATTCGGGATAAATCTTTACTCCCGTTCCTCCGAATACCGCCCCGTGCCTTGTCGTCTTGAAATACGGGGAGTAAATCGCGAAATCGCAGGTGAAAGGGAGTAAAACGGCAAAGAAAAAGCCTCCGTCCCAACGCGGGAACGGAGGCCAGATTACCGTATTTACTCACCGCCGTCGCTGGCGGCTTTGCCATGACTCTCGTACGAAACGAAACTCAGCGGCACAGTGCGGCACTCAAAAGTGCAGGTCAGAACCCTATCAGCCTACTCCCACTCGATCGTCGCCGGCGGCTTAGACGTGATGTCGTAGCACACGCGGTTGGCGCCGGGAACCTCGGCCACGATACGGCCGGAGATGCGGGCCAGAACATCGTAGGGCAGCTTGGCCCAGTCGGCGGTCATGGCATCGCTGGACTCGACGGCACGCAGGATGATCGGGCGCTGATAGGTGCGCTCGTCGCCCATAACGCCAACGGACTTGATGTCAGGCAGGACCGCGAAATACTGCCAGCAGCTGTGCTCGGAGTTGCGCTCGCCGGTCTGCTCAAACAGACGCTGGTTGTAGGCGTCGAGCTCCTCGCGCACGATGGCATCGGCGTTCTTGAGGATCTCGAGTTTCTCCTTGTCGACCGCACCGATGATGCGAATAGCCAGACCCGGGCCCGGGAAAGGCTGACGGAACACGATGTGACCCGGCAGGCCAAGCGCCAGACCAAGCGCGCGGACTTCGTCCTTAAAGAAGTGGTCGAGCGGCTCGATAAGGTCGAAGTGCACGCCCTCGGGGAACGGGATCAGGTTGTGATGGCTCTTGATGGTGGCCGTCTTGCCGCCCGTCTTGCGAGCGCCGGACTCGATGATGTCGGGGTAGATGGTGCCCTGAGCCAGGTACTTGACCGGCTTGCCATCGGTCTCGAGCTGCTGCGCCACGGCGAAGAACTCTTTCCAGAACTGCGTACCGATGATGCGGCGCTTCTCCTCGGGCTCGGTCACGCCGGCCAAAAGCTCGGCATAACGGTCCTCGGCGTGGACGTGGATAAAGTCGACATCGAACTGCTTGGTGAAGACCTCCTCCACCTGCTCGGGCTCGCCCTTGCGCAGCAGGCCGTGGTTGATGAACACGCAGGTCATCTGCTTGCCCACGGCGCGAGCGCCCAGCGCAGCCACGACGGAGGAGTCGACGCCACCGGACAGGGCAAGAATCACGCGGTCGTCGCCGACCTTCTCGCGGAACTCGGCCGTCATGGTCTCGACCAGGTTGTCCATGCTCCAGTTGGGCTCCAGGCCGCAGATCTCAAACAGGAAGTTGCTCAGCAGCTGCTGACCGTACTCGGAGTGCTTGACCTCGGGGTGGAACTGCGTGGTGAAAATCTTGCGCTCGACGCACTCCATGGCGGCAACCGGGCACACGTCGGTGCTGGCGGTAACGGTAAAGCCCTCGGGCACCTCGGAAACGGCATCGCGGTGGCTCATCCACACAGTCTGCTCCATGGGCGTGGAGTTAAAGAGCTTGGTGCCTGCCGTGCGCGTGATGGTGGCGCGGCCGTACTCGCCCACCTCGGAGTGGCCGACCTTGCCGCCGAGCGTCACGGCCGTGATCTGATGGCCGTAGCAAAAGCCCAGGACGGGAAGGCCCAGGTCAAAGATGGCGGGATCGATAGACGGAGCGTCCTCGGCATACACGGAAGCCGGGCCGCCGGAAAGGATGAGCGCAGAGGCGTTCATCTCGCGAATCTCGTCGGCCGAGATGTCGCAGGGGACGATCTCGGAATACACGTTGAGGTCGCGGACGCGACGGGCAATGAGCTGACCGTACTGCGCACCAAAGTCGAGTACGAGGACCTTTGCGGAAGCCTTTTGATCCATGGTTCCCCCTCTTGTTGGCGGGGAGCCGGTGCCCACCCGCGTGAATGAACGAAAATAACCTCCATAGTGTACACGTTATATGGGGTTTCTCGCCCCTCGCAGCCATCAGCGCACGGCAAACGCACGACCTGGGCTCCTATTTGGCGGCAATTGAAGTGTTACCAAACGTTACAGATGATGTAATACGTTTGAACATTGGACGCCCTGTGCCACAATACTGCCGAACGACTCCGCCTCTGCGGCGGCAAATACGATAGGAATACCAGCATGAAGCGCATCCTTCTCATCGCCACGGGCGGCACCATCGCATCGACCGAGGACGGCAACGGCCTCTCCCCCGCCCTGACCGGTGAGGAGCTCGCCCAGAGCGTCCCCGAGATCTCGGGCCTCTGCGAGCTCGACGTCGTGCAGCCCATGAACATCGACAGCACCAATATGCGTCCCAGTGACTGGATGCGTATCCGCGACGTCATCGTCAAGGGCTATGCCGACCACGACGGATTCGTGATTCTACACGGCACCGACACCATGAGCTACACCGCGGCGGCGCTTTCCTATCTGATTCAGGACAGCCCCAAGCCCATCGTGCTCACCGGCTCGCAAAAGCCCATGGGCAATCCCTTTACCGACGCCAAGCTCAACCTGTACCAGAGCCTGCTCTATGCGCTCGACGAGCATTCGCACGATGTGTCGATTGTGTTTGGTGGCGTCGCCATTGCCGGCACGCGCGCCCGCAAGCAGCGCACCATGAGCTTTAACGCGTTCATTAGCGTCAACTATCCGCCCATTGCCTACATCCGCAACGACCGCATTGTGCGCAACGGGCTTCACGGCACCCATCAGGGCGAAAACCCGGTGCGTTTCTACGACAGTATTGACCCGCGTGTGTTTGTCCTTAAGCTCACGCCCGGCGTGAACCCGGGCATCCTGGACGCCCTAGCCGATAGCTACGATGCTGTAATTCTTGAGACCTTTGGCATTGGCGGTATTCCCGAGTTTGGCGAGTCCGGCGAGTCATTCCAAGCGGCAATTTTCCGCTGGGTCGATTCGGGTCGCACCGTCGTTATGACCACGCAGGTCCCCGAGGAGGGCCTTGACCTGGGTGTTTATGAGGTCGGTCGTGCCTACGCCGATCATCCGGGTATTTTGCGCGGCGATGACATGACCACCGAGACGCTCGTAGCCAAGACCATGTGGGCACTCGGCCAGTCACGTGATGCGGCCGAGATTCAGCGCCTGTTCTACAGCCAAGTCAACCACGACCGTATCCCAATGGCGTAATCTCTAAGGCAGCTCCACTTATCGCAACCTTAAACGACAGGTGGTCCCCCTCGGGCCGTGCAAAAATCGGAGTATTCTGCAATTTTCCGCCGGAGGCATAGAATCGGCCGATTGTTAGACGAACTTTTAGGACGTAGGTTCCGGCTAGTAAATATTTATTCCTCATTTTTATTTAGTATGTGGATTAACTACTGCCAAAAAGGCAAAGCCAGCCGCTCGGGATACCATCTACGGCCGAACTGGTGCTGAATACTCGCGATTTTGCACATCGCAACCAGGGGGACCCGCCCAAAGAGCGTCAAATACAGCGGGGGAACGCCCTATTCGATGCCCTCGAGAAGCTCTGACACCGTCATGCCGAGTGCGGGCGCGATCTTAAATAGAACCTTGAGCGTGAAATTTGCCGTCCCATCTTCGATTCGGTCGAGGTAGGGTCGGCTGATTCCTGTCGCCACACAAAAATCAACCTTGGAGATACCAAGGTCTCTGCGTGCCTCTTCGACCCGCCTGCCAAGAATCTGTTTCGCACGTTCGTCCATGCAGCCGAGTTTGAAATGGAGCCGAACATAAACGTAAACTATAGTTTACGTTTTGCCGAATACACAGGAGTTTTCTATGTCGGGTTCTTCGGTCCGCATGTACCGAGCCACGCTTCGCACAAACAGCGCACCGCCCAAGCTCGTCGTCGTTGAAGCAGAATGCCTTTCGCCCGATGAGCGCACAGCATTTGCATTGCTATCAAGTCGCGTCGTCGCCGTTCTGGCCCCTTGCCCGGCGAAAGGTGAACTTGCCATCCAATGCCAAGCGCACAGCTGCTCGCTCAATCAGGTTGCCGTAATCGCAACCAGCCAACACGGCCTGCCGCTCCTTTTAGAAGCCGGCATAGCACTCGCCCTTCGCGGCGCCGGATACGAAAACGAGGCCGCCGCCGATGTAGTCTTTCAACCACGATCGAGCGGCGGCCTCGCAGCAGCCATTGAATATGCGTGCAGGCTCGTTGCCTAAAAGGACAAGCTAGAAACCAAAGCCAAAACCCGTTCCGGTAATCGCCGAGTACATAAAGTAAACGTTGATCACGTTGAGGAACACACCCGTGATGCAACCGTTGCGCAGGTAGCGCTCGCACACGATGCGCGCCATGGCGGCAGAGTCCTCATTGTTCTTGGCCTGGCGTCCCGCCGTAAAGTACGTTGCCACGCTCAGCAGCAAATTGAGCACCGGAAGCGCCAGCAGCTCGTAGCTCTTGCCCCAGCGCGTCACCTCGCCGGCTGCGTTAAACTTCGTTGCCACCTCGGGGCCAATGTTGGGGATTACAAACGCTGCGACCACCAGCGGAAGCACCGCAAGCACCAGCAGCGCGATGCCCATGTAGCCGGCTTTTTTGCCATATTTGAACATGCGCGTCGCCCTTACACGTTAAAGCGGAAGTGCACGACGTCGCCATCGGCCATGACATAGTCCTTGCCCTCAATGCGTAGCTTGCCGGCGGCCTTGGCGCCCTGCTCGCCACCGAGCTCGATGTAGTCGTCATAGCCAATGACCTCGGCCTTAATAAAACCGCGCTCAAAGTCGGTGTGGATGACGCCGGCGGCCTGCGGGGCGGTCGCGCCCTGACGCACCGTCCAGGCCTTGACCTCCATCTCGCCGGCCGTAAAGAACGACTGCAGGCCGAGCAGCTTGTAAGCAGCCTGAGCGAGCACGTCCAGGCCGGGCTGCTCCAGGCCCAGGCTTTCCAGGTAGTCGGCGGCGTCCTCGGGATCGAGCTCGGAAAGCTCGGCCTCGATCTTGGCGCAGATGGGCAACGGCTTGACACCGTCGATGGGCGCCAGGTCGTCGTTGAGCATATCCTCGTCCACGTTGGCCACATACAGGATGGGCTTCATGGTGAGCAGGAACAGGCCCTTGGCGGCGGCACGCTCCTCGTCGGTCATCTCCATGGATGCGGCGCGCTTGCCCTCGTTGAGCCAGGCGAGCAGACGCTTGGCCACCTCGAACTTGGGCATGAGCTCCTTGTCGCGCTTGGCCTCCTTCTCGAGCTTGGGCAGCTGCTTCTCGAGCGTGCCCATGTCGGCCAGGATGAGCTCGGTCATGATGGTGTCGGCATCGCCGGCAGGATCGACGAACTCGCCCGTGCGGCCCACCTCACGCATGACGTTGGGGTCCTTAAAGTAGCGCACGACCTCGCAGATGGCATCGGTCTCGCGGATGTTTGCCAAGAACTGGTTGCCCAGGCCCTCGCCCTCGTTGGCACCTTTCACCAGGCCCGCGATGTCGACAAACTCGACCGTAGCCGGCACAATGCGGCCCGGGTTGACGATGTCGGCGAGCTTTTGCAGGCGGCTATCAGGCACGTCGACGATACCCACGTTGGGGTCGATCGTGGCAAACGGGTAGTTGGCGGCAAGGCCGGTCTTTTTGGTAAGCGCGGTGAATAGCGTCGACTTGCCCACATTGGGCAGGCCCACGATACCGATGGAAAGGGACACAGCAGCTCCTTTTGGTACAGGTACTTCAAACTGCATAAGTATAGCGCCGCCGCAGCATCCGGGCGAATCCGGACACCGCGGCGGCGCAAATGAAGCAGAGATGCGTGAGAGTTCGAGACAGCAGTCCTTACTTAAGCTCGGGCCAGAAATCCTTGTTGGCCTCGATGAGCTCGTCCAGGATCTGCTTGGCAACGCTCGCCGAAGGAATGGTCTTGGAGAGCGTGAGTGCCTGCCAGAGCTTCTGGTAGCTGCCCTCGACCCAAGCCTGGACAACGAGCTTCTCGACGGAAACCTGCTGCTCCATGAGACCCTTCTGGAACTGCGGGATCGGGCCCTGGCAGATCTTCTCAAAGCCGTTGGAACCGACGATGCAAGGCACCTCGACCATGGCCGTCGGGTCGAAGTTGGGCACAGCGCCATCGTTGGGGACGATCAGCAGGAAGCGCTCGAGCGTATTCTCGGCCAGTGCGCAGGCAAGGTCGACGATGTAGTTGGCATGTACATCTGGCTCAAAGCCGCCGTCCTTGGCAGTACCCTTGGCGATGATGTCGCGGCAAGCGCCAAAGACCTTCTTCTCGCGGCCGTCCATAACCTCATTGGCGCGAGTGTAGTTGGGGTCAGACGTCTCGACGACATAGTCCGGGTACAGGTAGTACTTGAGGTAGGTGTTGGGAATCGTCTCGGGATCGACAGCATAGACATCCTTGGCCTTGCCGAAGGTGTGAATCCAGCTCTCCTCGACGTGCTGCTCCTTACCGGCCTCGTGCTCAATGCCGTCCAAGTAGCCGTTCTTTGCCATGTGCTCCTTGATCTGCGGCATGAGGTCGTTACCCTCCTTGTCGTAGATCTTGCTCCACCAACCAAAGTGGTTGAGGCCGTAGTAGCTGTACTGCAGCTCGCGACGATCCTTGATGCCGCACATACGGCTCATCTTATCCATGAGGTCGATCGGCATGTCGCAGATGTTGATGATGCGGCTGTTGGGGCGCAGCACGCGGCAAGCCTCTGCGACAATAGCCGCGGGGTTGGAGTAGTTGAGCATCCAGGCGTTGGGGCTGTACTTCTCCATGTAGTCCAGGATCTCGATGACACCGCCGATGGAGCGCATACCGTAGGCGATGCCGCCAGCGCCGCAGGTCTCCTGACCAACGCAGCCGTACTTGAGGGGGATCTTCTCGTCGAGCTCGCGCATAGCGTAGAGACCCACGCGGATGTGAGCAAGGACGAAGTCAGTACCGGTAAAAGCGGTTTCGGGGTCGGTGGTGTAGTTGAACTCAACCTCGGGAGCGTTCTCGTGGAAGTAGATCTCGCACGCCTTGGCAACGATCTCCTGGCGCTCGGCGTTATTGTCGTAGAAGGTCACCTTGTTGACCGGGAAGCGGTCGCGCTCCTCAAGCAGCATCAGGGCGATGCCCGGGGTGAAGGTAGAGCCACCGCCGGCAATGGTCACGGCATAGTTTTTCTTGGACATGATGTCCTCCTCATTCTGGCCGCTTGCTCAATCCATCCCCGTACGCGGCCTGCACGGTTTGGAATTGTTACCTAGAAGTGGAGTTTTTTATCTCTAGAATCGGCCTTGCGGTGCATACCGGCTCTGCAAGGCCGATTGTTTCGATGGACGATGGTTTACAGAAGACTCTCGAACTTCAGAAGACTCTCGAACTTCTCGCGAACCTGCGGGACGCTAAGGCCGATGATGACCTGGATTGACTGACCTTGGACCACCAAGCCATGCGTACCGATCGCCTTGAAGGAAGCCTCGGGTGCAACGACGCTCTTGTCCTTGACGTTAACGCGCAGACGGGTAGCGCAGTTCGTTACATCGATGATGTTATCCGTGCCACCGAGCAGATCGAGGATGTTCTCGGCAAGCACCAAGCGCTCATCATCTTTACTCTGGGCGGCCGATTTGCCAGCAGCACCGCCCTGCTTTTGCTTGTAGTCGGCCTTGGACTTGAGCTCGACCTCAACATCGTCATCCTCGCGACCGGGGGTCTTAAAGTCGAACTTGACGATCAGGAAACGGAAGACCACAACCCAAAGAGCGGTAAAGCACAGACCGACAAGGATGGAGATGGCGTACTGCAGACCGTGTGCGGCCCAAAGGGGCAGCCAGTCCCACGAGAGCATCGAGATGATGCCGCCGTCGAAGATACCCACGACGCCAAGGAGGTTTTGAGCCATGCAGCCAAGCGCTCCGAGCACGCAGTGGACGACGAACAGGCCGGGCGCGATGAACAGGAAGGTGAAGTCAAGCGGCTCGGTAATACCGCAAAGCATAGCGGTAAGGGTGACCGGGATCAGCAGAGCCTTGACGCGCTGCTTGCGCTCGGGTTTGGCGGTCATATAAAACGCAATGGCGACGCCAAGCGAGCCGAAGACCTTAGTCCAACCAGGGCAGGTATAGGCAGCCCAGGGTGCGGCATCCTTAAGAGCAACGCTCGGATCGGCAGCCAGTTGGGGCAGGATGTTGGCCCAAGCAGCAAAGATGCCGCCGTTGACCGCCGCGTTGTCGTAATAGAACGGCGTATAGATAAAGTGGTGAAGGCCTGTAGGAATCAGCACGCGCTCGAAGAAAGCAAAGACGCCCACGCCAAACGTACCGGCGGAAAGGATGAATCCCTGGAAGGCGGCGATAGCAGCCTGAACATGCGGCCATACCAGGCAGGCGATAAGAGCGACCGGAACCATAACGAAGAAACCGATCATATAGATGAACACGGAGCCCGAGAACACGCCCAGCCACTCAGGAAGTTCGGTGTCGAAGAACTTGTTATGCAGCATCGTGGCGATACCAGAGATAATGAGCGCGCCCATGATGCCCATGTCAAGCGTTTTGATGCTTGCGATAGTGGCAAGACCAGTACCGCTGCCCGCCTCGACAGAGTAGTCAACCCCAAAGACAGGGCCCCACTGCCCCAAGATTGTGCTTACAAAGTAGTTGAAGGTAAGGTAGATGGCCAAAGCCTCCATGCAGCAGCGAGCGTTCTGCTTGTTCGCGAGCGAGATTGGTAACGCTACGCAAAACAGCAACGGCATCTGGTTAAAGAGCGTCCAACCACCCTGGAGCAGCACATTCCAGCAATCAAACCAAAGATGGCCCGCAGTGGCCATCTCGCCAAAGATCGCCTCGGTGGTAAACAACGTACCCAGGCCAACGACAATTCCGGAAAATGCGAAAAGAATTGCAGGCGTGTACATTGCACCGCCGAAACGTTGTATCTTTTGCATCATGACGGGGAATCCCCCTCTCTTCATTCGGAGCGACTGCGGTTTTGGCTTCACTCGAGACCGCAGACGCGCCGTTTGCGTGTACCTCGTGCAATAGGACGGGTGGGCCCGCTTCCCTGACTTCTTGCGCTTCTATTTTTATCATATCACTTATCTAGACAAGTTAGCATAAATACTACGGTCGGTAAACGGTTGATTATTGGCCGTAAACGGTATATGTCCAGTATTTCGCCTGTTAAATCTGACATAGCTGATGGCTGCATTTCATTTTTCTTTTCTACTTGTCTAGATGTGCTTGTCTATATCTATAGACATGCCTATACTTCATTACAACATTCACCGCCACGTTAAGGAGTCACCATGAAAAGCGCGGTCTTCTATGGAAAGCACGACCTCAGAGTCGAGGAATCGGCAAAGCCGGCCGTGGGCAGGCGCGACGTTCTGATCAACGTCAAAGCTTGCGGCGTCTGCGGTACCGACGTTCATATCTATGAAGGCGACAAGGGTGCAGCCGACGTTACCCCGCCCACGATCCTTGGTCATGAGTTTGCGGGCGTTGTCGAGGCCGTAGGCAGCGACGTCGCTGGCTTTAAACCGGGCGATCGCGTGTGCATCGACCCAAACCATCCCTGCGGCTGCTGCGAACCCTGCCGCGACGGAATCAACCACTACTGCGAGCATATGACCGGTTACGGCACCACCGTTAACGGCGGCTTTGCCGAGTACTGCTCCGTCGATATGCAGCAAGTCTACAAGTTGGGCGATCACACCAGCTTCGAGCAGGGCGCCATGACCGAGCCCGTCGCCTGCTGCCTGCACGGCATCGATATGTGCAACATCAAGCCCGGCAGCACAGTTGTCGTTATCGGCGGTGGCATGATCGGTCTGCTCATGATGCAGCTTGCTAAAAACGCCGGCGCCACCAAGGTTGTCTTGCTCGAGCCTGTCGAAGGCAAGCGCGAGGTTGCGCTCAAACTCGGCGCCGACCTGGCAATTGATTCCATCCACGAGGACGTCCCGGCCCGCCTGAAGCAGGAGGGCGTCGGCAACGTCGACGTTGTAATCGAGTGTGTTGGCAAGCCCGTCACCATCGAGCAGGCCATCCAGATTGCCGGCCACAAGGCTACGGTCATGATGTTCGGCCTCACCAAGCCCGATGAGACAATCACCGTCAAGCCCTTCGAGGTCTTCCAGAAGGAGCTTGTGCTTACCTCGTCCTACATTAACCCTTATACGCAGCGTCGTGCGCTCGAACTCATCGACTCTGGCAGGCTCGACGTATCCTCGATGGTCGCAAAGGTAGCCTCCCTCGACGAACTCGGCGCCATCCTGTCAGACCCGGCCCTGCGTGCCATGGGCAAATATATAATCGACCCCGGCAAGTAAATCGATTGACACCTGCGCGGGCGGCCCTCATCCGTCGCTCGCGCACCCAGCTCTAGGAGACCGTCATGGCGCGAGCCATCTTCCAAACTATTTATGACAACGTGAAGCAGTCGATTGACGACGGCACATACGCCTATCAGAGTTATCTGCCTTCGGAGACTGAGCTCACGCAGCTGTTTGACTGTTCGCGCATGACGGTCCGTCGCGCCATCTCGATGCTTGCGGCAGATGGTTACGTGCTCCCCCAGCAAGGCAAAGGCATGCGCGTCATTCGCAACATCAGTGACGAGAAGAGTCGTGGCGGCGGCGGACTCGAGACCTTTAAGGAAATCGCGACCAGCCGAGGCTTTGAGCTCAAGACTGTCACCACCGTCTTTGAGCTCCTCGTCTGTAGCAAGGCACTCTCCAGGATTACCGGGTTTCCCGAAGGCTGCGAGCTCACGCGCGCCAAACGCATCCGTTATGCAAACGGACATGCCGTGTGCTCCGACGACTCCTATTACCTAAGCTCACAGGTACCGGGACTGACACCCGAGATTGTCAACGACTCGATCTATCGTTACCTCGAAGAAGACCTTGGCATTAAGATTGCCACGGGCAAACGCGATGTAACGATTGAACATCCCACGCCCGAAGATGCGCGCGTGCTCGATCTCGACGACTTTAACGCACTCGCCGTTATACGCGGGCAGACCTACAACGCCGACGGCATCCTTATGGAATACACCGAGACCAAACAGGTCCCCGGGTTCTTTTTGCTCCATGAAACCGTGACGCGCAACGGCACCGGTCGAACCGGCCACCAAAGCAGCATGAACTAACCATCTATTAGTTGCGGTGGGATAGTTCCTAGAATGGCCCGCTTAAGGGCAAAACGGGAACTATTCCACCGCAACTTTTTTGCCGGCGGGGCAGTACCTGTCCCACCGGCCATCATTTACGCTCTTTTAGCTAGTCCGCGAGCTTTTCCACCTGGTCGAGCATCTTGTCAAGCTTGGCCTTTGCTTCGGCTTTTGCCTTTTGGACCTCTTCGTGGGCTTTGGCCTTCTGGGCAGCCTTTTCCTCGGCCTCGGGATCGACGACGACCAGATTGGACGCGTCATGCTCAACCAACTTGAGCGCATGCTCGGGGCACACCTTGACGCAGGCACCGCAGCCCAAGCAATACGTGGACTCCAACGCAAAGCGGCCGCTTCCCACCAAATCGCAGGCGAACGTGGGGCATACATTGACACACTCGCCACACGACGTGCACTTGTCAAAATCACACTCCGGCGTTCTCACCTGCATGTTCTGGGCAAGCTCGGGGTGGTTTTGCAATGTCGAGAGCACCAGCTGGCGACCGTGCGTGAGCGAACGGCGACGCTTGGCTGTCGTGGTGCCGCACATGGTGTTGAGCGTGCGCTCGAGCTGGGTAATCTGGTGGCGGTGGGCTTTGAGCTTCTGCGTCACCGAGGCCAGCGCCGCCGTTGCCGGGTTGAGCTTGGTCACGGTAAGGCCCGTGGTACGGGCGATCTTTTCCATGTACTCCTTGCGCTCGTACTCGCGACGCTTATGGCACTTGAGGCTCTTGGGGTCGACTTCCAGACCCATGCCCGTGCCCGCCCACTCCTCGGCGGTAGCAATGGCCTCGCCCAGGATGTCCTCGCCACCGGTGTTACGGCACTTATCGCACACGCCCAGCGGCAGGTACACACTCACGTTGGGATAGTCGGCCAGCACCGAGAACCAGGTCTCGGCCGTAATATCGCCCACACAGGCGACAACAACCTCGTTCTCGCGCGGCATGCGCTTAAGGGCACGCGTGCAGGTAACGTAGGCGGTCTCGTGGCTCGTAGCCGCCGAGAAAATGTCGTCGTAAACATTTTTGGGTGCAAGGCGCGGAGAGATGATCGCCTCCGTCGGGCAAGCAGCAGCGCATAGACCGCACTTACGGCAACTGTCGAGAATCTCGATGGCGTCTTCCTCGACCTCGATAGCGTTGACCGGGCACACGTCCATGCACGCGGTACAGCCGCTCTTCTCGTTCTTGCAAGCCAGGCACGGTATGGTGTTACCGCGCGGGCGCTCCTTGTAGTCAGCAGGATTCCACTGCGGAGCCGACGGATCGAGCGCGTCGGTCACACCGCCAAGCGGGTCTTTAAAAAAATCCAAGCCTTTGCTGATTTCGATGATGTCATCAAACAGATCGTGTTCCTGCGCCATGCGCGGCCCCTCCCTGAGCAGTGCAAACAAGCAAGAGATAATGATACGCTATCGACCCACGCCTCGGGCAAATTACATGCGGCGCATCTTTGCGGCAAATAGCCTGCGGGCTATCGCCGCCTCGATTGCACAAGGTCAATCAAGCGCCAAGTTACGCCTCGCGCATGAGCTGCACGAGCTTTTGTTTGGTCACCTTGACCTGCTCGTTGGCCATGTTGCGCTCGTTTCTAAAGACCGCATTTGCAACACTCTGCAGATCGGCATCGGAAATCGCGCTGCACGGACCGTCCATCGAAGCCGCCGTGGGGCATACACACAACGGCAGCTCAGCATAAAACGCAACGGCTTTGGCAATATCGAGCATCTTGCCGCCGCCAATGCCCACCACCATGTCGCAATACTCAGCCTGGGCTTCCTTAGCCATTTCGACAACGGCCTCTTCCGTACACGGACCGTCATAAATCTTAAAGAACGGCTCGCTTAGATCTTCGTCCAGAAATCCATCAACAATCTGCCTGCACAGCCGATCCTCGGTGCCCTGGTCAAACAAGACATAGGCAGCGCAGCCCAACCATGTAAAATACCTGCCCTGACGCGAAAGTTCGCCCGGCCCCTGAACATACCGGCCGGGACCGCCGTAAACCATAGGAAGCGCCATACGAGAATCCACCCTTCATCAAACAACGATTGGTGCAAAGTAACCTGGCCCCTTTGCACCAACTTGGTGCGAAGGGGCCAGGTTAGTTTGCACCATAGCAAAAAGGGGCAAAGCCATCTGTTGGCTTTGCCCCTTCCTTAGCTTGATTTACTCATCCATGAGATAGTAGTGGCCCAGCGCGTCGGCACCCAGGATGGCGTTTGCGACCATCTCGGGCGTCACCTCAAAGGGCATGTTGCACATGGTGTCATCGGGTGCGCAGGCGGCCTCGGCAACAATCATGGCCTGCTCGCGCGTAAGCTCGGCAACGCCAAGTTCCTTCATCGTGACCGGCAGGCCAAGCTCAATGCAGAAGCCCAAGACTTCCTCGAGCTTCTCGGTCGGGGCATCCTCGAGTACCAGCTGGACGATAGTGCCAAAGGCGACCTTCTCGCCGTGATACATGCCGTGGCACTCGGGCAGCATCGTCAGGCCATTGTGGATGGCATGAGCAGCGGCAAGGCCCGAGCTCTCAAAGCCAATGCCCGAAAGCAGCGTATTGGCCTCGATGATATGCTCGACGGCAGGCGTGAGCGCACCCTTCTCCAGCGCAACCTTGGCCTTGACGCCATCGGCCATAAGCGTCTCGTAGCAGAGCTTGGCAAGTGCCAGACCAGCCATGCCGCCCTTACCGCCGGCGCAAGTGCCACCGTCGGCATCGTGCGTCGCCTGGGCCTCAAAGTAGGTTGCGAGCGCATCGCCCATACCGGAAACCGTCAGGCGCACCGGGCTCGCCGCGATAACCGTCGTATCCATCAGGACAATGTTGGGGTTTGCCTTAAGGAACAGGTACTTATCGAACTGGCCGTCATCGGTGTAGAGCACCGAAAGTGCCGAGCACGGTGCATCGGTCGAGGCGATGGTGGGGCAAATGATAACCGGGGACTCCAGGTAATAGGCGACGGCCTTCGCGGTGTCGAGGATCTTGCCGCCGCCGACGCCGACGATGATGTCGCAACCGTTGTCGCGAGCGAGCGCAACCAGACGATCGACCTCGCCCTTGGAGCACTCGCCGTTAAAGTCCTCAAACAGCAGCTCGGCCTTAGCCTCGGCAAAGCCGCCCTCGATCTTGGCACCGACGCGCTTCTTGCCCGAAGGCGTCACGATGACGAGGGCCTTAGCGCCGAGCGGCTCGACATAGGAGCCGAGCTTGGCGAGCTCGTCCGGACCCTGGATGTACTTGCTGGGGCTATTGAAAATTGCAGCCATAACTATCCCATTCTCTAAAAGAAAAAAGAAAGGGGCTCCGTACAGATACGTGCGGAGCCCCTCGTTACGATAACAAGAGTCGATTAGAAATCGATGTCGGTGTCGTAGTAGCAGGCCTTGAGGATCTTCTCGAAGTCGGCAGCCTTGGTCTCACGCGGGTTCTCGGGCGTGCAGGCGTCCTGCTCGGCGTTCGCGGCGATCTCGGGCAGCTTGGCGAGGAACTCCTCCTCGGAAACCATCTGCGGGTTCTCGGCGTCGACCTTCACGCCGCCATTCGCGTAATCCTTGATGGACTGCGGAATGTTGAGCTGGTCGTTGAGGTCGCGGATCTTCTGGACGAGCGCAGCGATGAGCTCCTCGTTGGTCTCGCCGGGAAGGTGCAGGATCTCCTTGGCCACGTAAGCGTAACGCTCGGCAGCACGGGGATCCTTGGAGTTCCACTGGATGACCTTGCCCAGGTACATGGCGTTAGCAGCACCGTGGATGATGTGGCCGTTCTCGAAGGCCGCACCGGTCTTGTGAGCCATGGAGTGAACGATGCCGAGCAGGCCCGAGGAGAAGGCGATACCGGCGATGCACTGAGCCTCGTGCATGTGCTGACGGGCCTCATGGTCGCCAGCATAGGACTTGGGCAGCCACTCGACGATCTCGCGGATGCCGTGCAGGGCGTTGGCATCGGTGAACATAGAGGCGCAGGTGGAAACGTAGGCCTCCATGCAGTGGGTCAGAGCGTCCATGCCGGTATGAGCGCACAGCTTGGCGGGCATGGTGTAGGTGAGCTCCGGGTCGACGATGGCGACATCAGGGGTGATGTTGAAGTCGGCCAGCGGGTACTTGATGCCCTTGGCGTAGTCGGTAATGACGGAGAACGCGGTGACCTCGGTAGCGGTGCCGGAGGTAGAGGAGATGGCGCAGAAATGAGCCTTCTGACGCAGCTCGGGGAAGCTGAACGGCTGGATGATGTTATCGAAGGACTCCTCGGGATACTCGTAGAAGACCCACATGGCCTTAGCGGCATCGATGGGCGAGCCGCCGCCGATGGCGATAATCCAGTCGGGCTCGAACTCGCGCATGGCCTCGGCGCCCTTCATGACCGTCTCGATGGACGGGTCGGACTCGACGCCCTCGAACAGCTTGACCTCGAAACCGCCCTCTTTGAGGTCGGCCTCAACGTCCTGCAGGAACCCGCCGCGGCGCATAGAGCTGCCGCCAGAAACGATGATGGCCTTCTTGCCCTTGAGGTTCTTCACCTCGTGGCGAGCGCCCTCACCAAAGTACAGATCGCGAGGATTGGTAAAACGTCCCATACTGTGCCTCCTAAACAAGCCCCTCTTAGACTTGCGTATATAACGGAGCACCCGATTGGCTCCGTTAGGACCGTTTTGCGCGTTGCCGGCGATGACAATGCGCGATGTCTGAACGTCTCAACGCTCAGACAAACACTATTTTACCGTTCTGGTTGGTCAGTTATTCACCTAAAGCCAACAATGATGAAACGTTTTTTCTATCCCTGAAGACCCTTATGGGGCATTCATACTCCCAAGCTGGGCAAACGTTTTATCAAGGTTGACCACATATCCCGGGCAGGACGGTGCCCCTCCAAAATGCGCCCCGTTCGCCGCCATAAATCGACCGTTTGCGGCACCGTGATACCACTCAGTCGTCCAAGGTGCCGACATTTGTGCGACATCCGTCTTCGTGGTGCAAAGGTGCATGTCCAAGTGCGGCACCCCCGGTGTGCCACATGCGGGTAAACTAGAACTTTATATAGAGACATTTGAACCCTAACCGCAGCAAAGGAGGCTCCATGGCATTCGATCCCATTCAAGAGGATTGCCATCGCCTCGTTCTTGAGGCCTTGCGCCGCGACAATATCCCGCTCACCGACGGTGCCGCCGTAGAGCGTCTGATGGAACAATTCACCCGCAACCCCGCACCGCTCATCGTGCACGACCGCGACCGCGCCGGGCACCTCATTGCCAAGGTGGTCGAGGCTGTCGACTACCGCATTCCCTTTATCCCTGACGATGCCCAAGCCGAGCAAGAAGAGGCCGCTGCCGAGAACATGCTTCGCGAGGCAGCCGCGCTCGACCCGACCAACTGGGATGCCCAGCGCATGCTGACCGCCCTCACCGCCAACTCCAACGAGGAGTACGTACAGTACTTGGTATCCAAGCGCGATGAAGTCGAGCACGACCTGGCACTCAAGATCGCCTCGGCGCAGGACCCCTACGAGCGCGAGGCCGCCGGCGACCTTATGCGCCGTCCTTACCTGCGCTGGCTTGCCGCTCTTGCGTCACGCGCCCTCATTAGTGGCCGCTATCGCATGTCGCTCGAAGCCGCAAACCGCAGCCTCGACTTTGCCCCCAACGATCCGGCCGGCGTCCGCCACACCGCGATGCTCGCCATGGCCAAGCTCGAATACCCCGCCGAGGAGCTCAGGCGCTTTCGCTCTGCCCACTCCGTCCCCTATCTCGCCAACACGCCGCTACGCCGTCGTCCCAAGGACGCGGAGCGCGACTTGGACCCGTGGACGCTCATCGCGCTGATGAGCGCTGCCTGGCGCGAGCTGGACTACGAGGGCGCCGAGCACTACTTGCGCATCCTTGCGCGCTCGTGTCCGCACGCGGCCGAGGCACTCTACTTCCAAACCGAGTTTCCCGATGGCGTCTATGCCCGCGTCAACGTGGGTGCAGGCTCCACCGACGAGCTCGTCCTTGCGCTGTCCGAGGCGACGCCGGTACTGCAGGAGGGCTTGGGCGCCCCCGACAACGCCAGCTTTGCCGCCTGGGTCGCCACCAACGATATCGTGCGTTCCCAGATCGACGAGCGCATCCTGCGGGCGGCCGAGCAGGGCTTGCCATTTAAGGGAGGAGACCTCTAATGGATCCGAGCGTCTACATCCCCGCCTACCTGGAGCGCGCCTACCTTGCGTCGCACCCCGAACTCACCGATGCAGCACGCGAGCTTGTCCATAACGACGTGAGCGTCAACCCTCATAAGTATGCGCAGACCGAGCATGCCCAGGCGCTGCTGTCCTATGCTGGCGTCCACCGCCACCTGCTCGACGAGCTCCATCGTATTGAGGATATGGGCAGCGACGAAGAGTTTGAGCAGACGCGCAATCGTCTGTTCGACGATATGCGCGATGAGCTGCTCAAGATCGTCCGCATCGATGCGTATGTCCTCGATGCCCAGCTGCTCGCCATCATTTTGGCGGACACGCCCGTCGACGCCTGTCTAGGCGACTTGATGAAGCTCGAGGCGACCACGGCCGATTACCTGCAGCAAAGCGTGCCCGGGTTCGACATGGAGGCCCCGCACTACTGGGCCAACAAAGTTTTGACGGACGATGTGACGGCGGCCGATCTCACCGTAAGCGAGCCGGCTCTTATCGGGTGGCTCCACACGCTCGAGGCCATCTCGCAGCTGTGCATGGCGAGCGCTCGCTACCGTGCTGCCGCCAACTATTCTCGCCGTGTTCTTAAGGCGGAAGGCTATCCCACCCGAGCCGCAGGCACCGTGCTACTCGCCCTCGCTCGTCTGGAAGACGAGGACGGCTTTTTTGCCCTGGCCCACCAGCTCGAGGAGCAGATGGGGGCCGATGCCCTCGAGGACTCCCCCTGGTACCTGCTCGCCCGCACGATCCTGCTGTTCAAAACGAACAAGATGCGCCCGGCGACACGCGCGCTGCGCGAGTTTGCCAACCGCTGCGAGGGCGGCGCGTTCTTTTTGCTGAATCCCATGTATCAGACACCGTACCTTCCCTGCCGACCCGAACCGCACGACCCCTGGGACCTTTCGCATCAGGCAGTTTGGGAAGCCGACGGCATCATCTCGGACACTCCCGACTTTGCCCCCTGGGCCAGCGCTTGCGAAGACGTATCGCAGCTTGCCCAGGAATTTGCGCGCCGTTACGGCTTTTAACGGCGCAAACGCCACGACCATGTCATTCACGTTAGGAACGGCTTCATGAACTTCCGCTCATCTCTCGCCTGCACCTCGAGCGATATCGCCCGCTGGGGGCTGCGCTCTGTCCTCAAACGCCAGGGCGGCGTGCTTCCCGGCCGCATCGCCATGAAGATCGACCCCGAGCTGTTAAGCGACCTCGCGGGCCTGGTCGACCGCAGCGTGGTAATCACCGGCACCAACGGCAAGACCACCACCTCCAACCTCATCGCCGACGCCGTTACCGCCAGCGGCGCCACCGTGGTATGCAACCGCGCTGGCAACAACATGGAGCCGGGCGTGGTGGGCGCGTTGCTCGAGGCGCGCGGCGATCTTAAGCGTGCCGGCAGCGGCAAGCGCGTAGGTGTTTTTGAATGCGATGAGCTCTACACGGTGCACGTCCTGCCCAAGCTCAAGCCAACGTACTTCGTACTGCTCAACCTGTTCCGTGACCAGCTGGACCGCTACGGCGAGATCGACCACACCCAGGACGTCATCGCCCACGCGCTGGAGCTTTCGCCGGCAACGACGCTCATCTATAACGCCGACGATCCGCTCTGCGCCTCGATCGCCGCACGCGTCCCCAATATGAGCATCGCCTTTGGCATCGACGGTGCCACGGGCACCGAGTCCGATCGCATTAGCGACTCGCGTTTTTGCTCGCAGTGCAACGCGCCGCTGGAGTACGACTATGTGCAGTACGGCCAGCTCGGCGCTTATCATTGTCCTTCGTGCGGCTGGGCCCGTCCTGGGCTTGTCCGTCGCGTGACGGGCGTGGAACTCGGCTGCGACGGCTACGGCTTTGACCTGAACTTTGGACCCGAGGCCAAAGCGCCCGCCACGCACATCACCACGCGCTACAACGGCCTGTACATGGTCTATAACGTTGCCGCTGCCTTCTTTGCGGCGCGCGAGTTGGGCGTGGACGTTGCACATCTGCAGCCCACGCTCGATGCCTACGTCCCCGCCGGCGGACGCATGGGCCGCTGGGAAATCGCTGGCCGTACCGTCGAGGCAAATCTGGCCAAAAATCCCGTGGGATTCGATCGCCAGATTCAGTCCATTAAAACGGCAGGCGGCAGGCTCTGCGCCTTCTTCCTGAACGACAACGACGCCGACGGCCACGATGTCTCATGGATCTACGACGTCGACTTCGAGCGCATCGCCGATACCCCAGGGCTTGTCGCCTTTGTCGGAGGTACGCGCGCGCACGATATGCAGGTACGCCTGAAGTACGCCGGCATCGACGCCGGCATCATCTCGAATATCGAGCAGGCGATCGGCGCCGTGACAGACGAGGCCGCCGATGACACCTTCTACGCCGTCGCCAACTACACGGCCTTCCCGCCGCTGATCAAGGAGCTCGACGAGCTTAAGGGCGCCGATGCGAGCTCGGTTGCCTCCCACGCCGCAACACGCGCCAATGGGAGCGCTGTCCCCACCGATATTGTGCCGGTCGAGCTTTCGCGCCCGCTGCGCATCGTCTACCTGTATCCCGATGCCCTCAACCTCTATGGCGACGGTGGCAACGTCATCGCCCTCGAGCGCCGCTGCGCCTGGCGCGGCATTCCCGTGCGTGTGGATGAGGTCCGTATGGGCGAGTCGCTCGATCTCACCGACGCCGACATCGTCATGATGGGCGGTGGCTCCGACCGCGATCAGCTGGCCGTGGCACACGAGCTGTTCGCTCAAAAAGACAAGGTCGCGGCCTATGTTGAGGACGGCGGCTCGCTGCTCGCAATCTGCGGCAGCTATCAGCTGCTCGGCCGTTCGTACTACATGGGCGACGATCGCATTGAGGGTCTGGGCGTCATTGCCGCCGAGACTGTGCGCGGCTCCGACCGCCTGATCGGCAACGTCGCCGTCAAGACCGACCTGGCACCCGAGCCCTTTGTGGGATTCGAGAACCACGGCGGCCGCACGCTTTTGGACGCCGATGCCACGCCGCTCGGAACGTCTGTCGTCACGGGCACCGGTAACAACGGCGACGACGGCTTTGAGGGTCTCATCTACAAGGGCGTCATCGGCACGTACCTACACGGACCGGCACTGCCCAAGAACCCCGAGCTCGCCGACTGGCTCATCGTTCACGCCCTCGAGCGCCGTGGCGACGCACAGGCCGCCGCCCTGCTGCCGCTCAAACCCCTCGACGACACCTACGAGCACGCCGCCCACGACGCCGCGATGAAGCTCCTCCCCTAACTCCCCGCCACCACAAAGGGGACAGGCACCTTTGTGGTGGTTTTGACCAGCCACGGTAGTTTGTCTCGATCTGTAACATTTAGACCGTTAAAAGTCGTCGTACTGTTACAGATTGAGATGTTCGTCCCGACGCCCGCCGTCTGTCTCGATCTGTAACAGATAGAGCCGATTTGCCCGCCCAGATGTTACAGATTGAGATATTTGAAAATCGGAATAGAAGCCTACCCCTGTGTGGTGGTTTTTCAATCTGCCAACGATATACGCGCCGGCAAAAAAGTCTGCTATACTCTTTCCCGCTGTCCCCATCGTCTAGCGGCCAAGGACGCCACCCTTTCAAGGTGGATATCGCGGGTTCGAATCCCGCTGGGGGCACCACAGAATCTGAGAAGCCCGTTACCCCCGCGGTGACGGGCTTTTTTCTTCTCCAATGCCGGGATTCGAACCCGCCAGGGTGCGGAGCCCGGCATCATCGCAAGGCCCGCGGGCAAAAAATAGCAAATATGAGTACTGTTACCAATTTAGTAACAGCGTTTACATATCATCAGAAGGCGGTTTAGACACCAGGGATCCTACGGCGGAAGAATTGCAGACCTTTATCAGCTAAGTACTTGGACATATGTTGCGAAACACAGCATATTTTGCAAAAAAATAATGCTACAGCACTTATGACTGTACTCATATTTGACGTTTTTTGCCCACGACCCCTTATTGCGTGGGTGAATCAGTTGCAAAACAGACTCCAAAGCGTCCTTCTCAAACAAAAAGCCGGGGCCCGCATGATGCGGACCCCGGTTCAGTACCGTGATGATATGTCAGTTACGCTCTACACGTAGAACAGAATGTCGTCGTAGGTCGGAACCGGCCAGTAGTCGGCAGCCACGATCTCTTCCATGGCATCCACGGCGGCGCGCAGCGTATCCATAGCGGGAACGACCTCATGTGCGTACACGTTGGCCTGCTCCTGACCATCGAGGGCCTCGGCCTTCTGATGCACGGCGTCGAGCGCCTTGATGGAGTCGTTGATGGTGGTGATACCGTTGCAGAGCTTGTTGAGCGTGTTCTGCTCGCACTGCATGGCGGCCTCCGCACCAGCGGCACGAATAGTCTCAAGGCCCTTAGCGACCTTGGTGGCATAGGCGGTAATGACCGGGCGATAGGTACGACGCGCCTCGCGAACCATCGTGGTGGCCTCGATGTTCATGAGCTTGTTGTACTTCTCGAGCTTGCAGTCGTAGCGGCACTGGGCCTCGGCCTTGGTCAGGACACCCGTCTCCTCAAAGAGCGCAATGGCCTTATCGGAAACAAAGGCGGGCAGGGCGTCGGCCGTGGTCTTGTTGTTGGCAAGGCCGCGCCTCTCGGCCTCAACGGGCCACTCGTCGGAGTAGCCATCGCCGGAAAAGAGGATGCGCTGGTGGTCGGTCAGGACCTTCTTGCAGTACTCGAGCGCAGCGTCCTGGAACTTATCCTCGGGCGTACCCTCAAGCGCGTCGGCGAAGGACTTGAGCGACTTGGCCACGGCGGCATCGAGCACCAGGTTGGAGTCGGAGACGTTCTGCTCGGAACCGCAGGCACGGAACTCGAACTTGTTGCCAGTGAAGGCAAACGGGGAGGTACGGTTGCGGTCAGTGTTGTCCTGCATCAGCTTGGGCAGGGTATCGGCACCCAGGTCGAGCACGCCGCGCGTGGCATGGACGGAAGCCTTGCCATCGATGATTTTCTCGACGACCTCGGTAAGCTGGTCGCCCAGGAAGATGGACATAATCGCCGGAGGAGCCTCGTTGGCGCCCAGACGATGATCGTTGCCGGCCGAGGCAACGGAGGCACGCAGGAGCTCCTGATAGTTATCGACGGCCTCGATCACCGCGGTGAGGAAGACGATGAACTGCAGGTTGTCGAGCGGGGTGTCGCCCGGATCGAGCAGATTCTCGGACTCGGTGCCAAGCGACCAGTTGTTGTGCTTGCCCGAACCGTTGATGCCCTCGAAGGGCTTCTCGTGCTGCAGGCAGACCAGACCATACTTGGGAGCGATCTTCTTCATCAT
>CABUUE010000001.1 GCA_902494685.1 uncultured Collinsella sp. | reverse complement strand
TCTTCCACCTTTGCCGCGCCGCTTGCCGATATTCGCTCCAAAATTGCCTACCTCACCGGCATGTCGGCGGTGGACGAAGTACCGATCCGCCGCTCTCCCACCGTCGATGCGGTATGGAGCGCCTTTGCCGAGCGATGCGCGCTGCGATTTTTATATCAGAACGGACGCGGCGAGCAGAAAGAACGTACCGTCTGTGTCTACGGCATGTTCGAACGCGAGGGCGTGGCGTACTTCTGCGGCCTCGACAATGTCACCGACGACATCAGGACATTCCGCTGCGACCGTATCGTTCGCGCTTGGCGTCCTTCGAAGGCCTACGCCATCCCTGCGGACTTCAATCTCAACGACTATCTGTTCTTTGAATTCGATTTCGCCGACCGACCGCCCGTTGCAGCCACGTTCTCGTTCGCCCCTCAGACGCAGATCGATATGATCAACGGCCTCACGCGCGGGCGAGGTGAGCTCGCACACACCGATGCGGGATGGATCTGGACCGTTGACGTGCGCGACCTTGAAGCCGCCGCCTCATTTTGCATGGCCCACGCCATGGACGGCATGAGGCCCATGGCCCCCAAATCGCTCAAGCAGGCGTGGAACCACCTCATTGAAAGGACGGTGCACGAGCATGCCCGTGCGTAAACTCACCAGCGAGCAGAGACTCTCGCGCGCCATCGACATCATGGAGGCCCTCTACGCCGCCGGCGAGAGCGGCATGACACGAACCGAAATTTGCGGCCGCTTTGACATCACGGGAGTATCGCTCGACGAGATTCTCGAGATCGTCTCGACGCTCGCGGACCGAGAATCGGGCGCGCGCATCATCTGCGAATGCCGCGGCGAGCGCGTGGCCCTCACTGGTGACGCCGGGCGCGTGCTACCGTTGCGCCTGAGTGCCGCCGAGGGCGCCGTGCTCAACCATGAACTTGAATCGTTGGGGATCGAGCCGCAGACGGCAGCTCGGATTCGACATGCCCTTCTGCCCGAAGAGCTCGGCTATAACCAGCGCGTCTTTGACACCGTCAACCACGGGTCGCACTGGCAGCAGCTGAGCTGCGCCATTCAGGACGGTGTTCGTTGCCGCATCTCGTATCGCTCGATGGACGATGCGCGGCCACGCGAGCGTCTGGTCGACCCCTTGCGCATTACGGCAAACGGCGACCAAACATACCTGATTGCCTGGGACATCGCGGTCGATGAGCAGCGCACCTATCGCATGGATAAAATCGAGGGACTCACCTTGACGGAAGACTCCGTCGTGCCTCACACACCGGGCGTCGCATCCCTCCACGATTCCCTTGCCCGGACGCAGCGTACCGCAAAGCTCTTGATGCCATTCGATATGGCGGAGCATCTGGACTGGGCCGGCATCACCCTAATCGAGCGCAGCGGGGCAGACATGGCAACGGTAACCGTGCATTACGGCTCCGAGCGTTGGCTACTGAGCCAGGTAATCGCAGCGGGCGGAGCCATCCGCATCTTGGATGACCCCGCCCTGTCAAAGCGTCTGTGCGATATGGCAAAAACCCTCGTCTGTCCGCTTTAGCGCCGCCGCTCGTGACGTGCGCGCCACAGTTGCAGATAGTGACCGATCTGCGCCGATTCGATGCGCTGGTAGGAGCTCGTGGGCAGCGACGTTAAGAACTTCTTTCCGTAGCCCTTCGTCACCAGGCGCGGGTCGGCCAGAATCAGCACGCCGCAATCGGTCGACGAGCGGATAAGGCGGCCGGCCGCCTGCTTAACCTCGAGCACCGCCTCGGGCAGCGAATAGCGCGCCCAAGCGCGGTCTTCGCGCAGGTTGCGCTCGCACGAGAGCGGGTCCGTGGGGCTCGAGAACGGCAGCTTGGGAATGATGACGCAACGCAGCGTCTCGCCGCTGGCGTCAAACCCCTCCCAGAAGGCCTTAAGCGCAAAAAGCGACGAGGTCGGCTCGTTGATAAACCGGTCGCGCAGGCGACGAGGAGATGAGTTGCGCTGCTGGCAGTTGAGCTCCAGACCCGCACGGGCCATCTTGGGCTCAACGCGGGCGTACAGGTCTTCCATGTCGCGCCGATTGGTGAACAGTGTGAGCACCGATCCGCCCATGGCAAGATGGGCGTCGACCAGCACGCGCTCGAGCGCCGTAAGATAGCTCTCGCGATCGCGCGGATCGGGGATATCGCCCGCAACGACTACAGCCATGTTCGAATCGAAGTCGTAGCTCGAGTCCAAGTGCAACGATGAGGATGTTGAAGCACCGATGCGATCGAGACCGACCGCGTGGTTAAAGTGTTCAAAGCTTTTGGACACCGTCATGGTCGCCGAGGCAAAGATAGCCGTGTGAACCTCGGGCAGCCACTCGGTTGCCAAGGCCTCGCCAATGTCGATGCGCTCTGCGGTCATTGACTCTCCGCCGGCACGCAGCCTGCGATTGACTTGCAGCGAATACACGTAGTGTTCATCGGTGCCATCAATGATGAGCTTGAGGTTCTCGGTCAGCTCGTGCAGGCGGCGCGAAATATCGCCCAGGTCGACAACAACCTCGGGCTTGTCGGCGGCGACGGCTTGCACCAGCGCGTCGACGCTCTTGTCAGCTTGTTCCAATGCGTCGATGGCAGTGTAGGCCGACTGTAAGAAATCATGCCAGTCGTCAGATTCGCGCAGCTCGGGGCCAATCCATAGATTGGCATTGTCATAACCCCCACGGGCACGGCTGCCGAGCTCGCGAACGCCATCGAACACGTCGGCGATTGCCATGCTCGCGCGCGCAACCGTCGACGTCGCCTTGGCAGTAAGGCCCAAATAGAGCGTAGAGCCCTCGGAGGTTGCCAAATCACGGGAGACCTGGCTTAGCGCACCGGTGCTCGAGCCACCCAGGCGCTCAAACAGAACGCGTGATTCGTCCGCCGACACCACGCGCGCCCACTGACGGCGCGCCTCGCGCTCGATAGAATGAGCCTCGTCGATTACCCAATGACGAATCGGAGGCAAAATCCTGCCCTCGGCCGCGACATTGCGGAACAGCAGGGAATGGTTGGTGACCACCACATCGGCATGCGCCGCACGACGGCGAGCACCGTGGACCAAACATTTATCAGGGAAAAACGGGCAGAGGCGACGAGCACACTCGCGCGAGGCCGTCGTAAAGTCGGGGCGGTTGACGCTGCGCCACCGAATGCCAAGCGAGTCGAGGTCGCCATCGGCTGATTGGCAGACGTACGCCATAATGACCGCGACCGCCGTGAGCGTGTCCGCCGGATCGCGCTTGGTGGTAATCTCGACCTGGCCGCGGCTCATGCGCTCAAGCTTGCGCAGGCACGGATAGTGGTCATACCCCTTGAGAGCGCAAAATGACAGACCACCGTCCAGTTGCTCGGCAAGTTTTGGCAGCTCATGGTACATGAGCTGGTCGGCAAGATTGTTCGATTTGGTCGCAATACCAACCGTGATGTTGTTACGGCGCGCTGCCTCGGCAAAAGGTACCAGATAGGCCATCGATTTGCCGACGCCCGTGCCCGCCTCAATTACACGATGAGTGCCCGTGACCAGCGCATCGCGGACCTCGAGCGCCATCGCGATCTGCTCATCACGCGGCTCGTAAGTGGGGTACATGCGATTGACCAGGCCACCTGGCGCATAGTCTGCCTCAATCTCCTCACGACTCGGCATCTTGAGTACCGGCAGTTCGTCGGCGTCCACCCGATCGTCGGCGCGATCGGCCTTGAGAACGTCAGCACGAGCGGCGCTGAGAGAGAAGATAGAACCAGGGTTCTGCCCCGCCAAGAATGAGAAGATTGGACGATAGGACCAAGGCACGTCCGGATGCATGTCGGCTAGGCGCGCCATGAGGCCCTGGGGCAAGTCGGTGAGTGCCACGAGCAACACGCGCCATACGCCACACAGGGCGTCGACGTCGGCATTGGCACGGTGTGATACCGAGTCACAGCCAAACAGATCGGCCATAAAAGACAGCTTGTGCGAGGCCAGGCGCGGAAGCGCGATGCGCGACAGTGCCAGCGAATCGATCCAAATATCGCTCACGTTGACGCCGCCTTTGACCGACTCGATAAACGAGCGGTCGAACGTGGCGTTATGTGCGATCACCGGGCAACCACCGACAAAATCGGCGAGAGCGGCGACGGCCTCAACGGCCGACGGGGCATCTGCCACATCGGTATTTGTAATGCTCGTGAGCTCGGTAATCTCGGCGGGAATCAGCTGCTTGGGATGCACGAAGGTATCGAAGCGGTCGACGATCTCGCGGCCCGAAAGACGGGCCGCCGAGATCTCGATCAGCTCGTTGTCCTGCACCGAAAGACCTGTGGTCTCGGTATCGAGGACGATCACATCTTCCTCGATAAGGCCGAAGGACTGCGTTTTGGCGCGTTCGGCAAGCGTGGCATAGGAGTCGATGACAAACTGCGGCGTTCCTGACGAAACCGCGTCCTCGATTAGCATGCAATGCCCGCTCGACGAAGGCCCATACGGATCAGGCTGTCACAGACCCGCGGGAACGTCATGTCGTCGGTGTGGCGGATCTCGTCCGGATACAGCGACGTATCGGTCATGCCGGGAATGGTATTGGTCTCGAGGATAACGGGGCCGTCCTCACTCACGATAAAGTCGCTGCGCGAGATACCCAGGCAACCGAGGGCCTTGTGAGCAGCACAGGCAAGCTCCTGGGCACGAGCGTAATTCTCGGGTGAAATCTGCGCCGGAATGCGATGGATGTCCGTAGGGTCGACATACTTCACGTCCAGATCGTAGAACTCGCAGTCCTCGGGCTTACGAATCTCGACAATCGGCAGAGCGCGCACGTCATCTTCGCCGTATACGCCGACGGTGATCTCGGTACCCTCGATGCACTTCTCGACCAGCACTTTGTCGCCGTACTCAAACGCCTTGGCGATTGCCGCGGGCAGCTCGGAGGGCTCATGGACCAGGGAAATGCCATAGCTGGAACCGTTGACGGCCGGCTTCACAAAGCAGCGCTCGCCACAAACCTCGACGATATGATCGATATCGACTTCATCGCCCACCTCGAGCGCAAGGCCGGGGGCAATGGGAATGCCCGCCTTGGCGTACAGGAGCTTAGAGACCTCCTTGTCGGCACCGCAGGCGCTGGCAAGCACGCCCGAAGCCGTGTAGGGGATACCCAGGGTCTCCATGGCGCCTTGCATGGCGCCATCCTCGCCGCCGGCACCGTGCATGGCGATAAACGCCACGTCAAAGCCGCCGGTCGCCATGGTTACCATAAAATCATCGGCAGCCGTGTCGAGCAGCTCCACCGAAGTGTAGCCGGCCTCCTTCAAGGCAACCACGACGTTCTTTCCCGAATTGAGCGAGATCTCGCGCTCAGCGGAATGACCGCCCGCCAAGACCGCTACGTGCATGTTCTCTAGGCTTTTACCCGGCATGGTCAGACTCCTCCTCTATAATTTCAGCAGCTGATACCATATTGTAGCGATACCCTCTACGTTTCCCCAAAATCGAAAGGCTTCCATGAATCCCAGGACTAAATCTCAGGACATTCGCGACTTGAGCCAAAACGATATTCGCGAGCTCGTGGCCGAGCTTGGCCAGCCCGCCTTCCGCGCAAAACAGCTCATCGAATGGGTCTTTGAGAAGAACGTTTGTTCGTTTGACGACATGACCAACCTTCCCAAGGCTTTCCGCGAGCAGCTTAAAGAGGCTTTTGCCTTTGACACGCCGGCTGAACTCACCAAGCAGGTTTCCAAAGATGGCTCTCGCAAGTACCTGCTCGAGTACCACGACGGCATTTCCGTCGAGACCGTCGGCATGCCCCGTCGCAACAAGCTTTCCGTCTGCGTTTCCACCCAGGCAGGCTGTGGCATGGGCTGCGCCTTTTGCGCTACCGGTCTCAACGGCCTTAAGCGTTCTCTGACCGCTCAAGAGATCGTCGACCAGGTACTTCATGTATCCAACGACTTTGGCGAGCGCGCCACGAGCGTTGTCTTCATGGGCCAGGGCGAGCCGTTTGCCAACTACGACGAGGTTCTCAAGGCGCTGCGAATCCTCAACGACCCCGACGGCATCGGTATCGGCGCTCGTCACCTCACCGTCTCTACCAGCGGCGTTATTCCCGGTATTCGCAAATTTGCCGACATCCCCGAGCAATTCACGCTTGCTGTTTCCCTGCATTCCGCCATCCAGCCGACGCGCAATAAGCTCATGCCCGGTGTTAAGAAGTACACGCTGCTTCGCCTTCACGAAGCGCTTCAGCTCTACACCGAGAAGACTGGCCGCCGCCCGACCTATGAGTATGCAATGATCGAAGGCGTCAACGATACGAATCCCGAGATGCAGGCGCTCTGTGACTTCTGCGAGGGAACGCTATGCCACGTTAACCTCATTCAGCTTAACGACATCGAGGGCAGCCCGCTCAAGCCGTCGCCGATTCATAAGGTTGAGGATCTTCAGCGTCGTCTTGAGTCCCGTGGCATCGAGACCACGATTCGTAACTCCCGTGGTAACGATATTGACGCCGCTTGCGGACAGCTGAAGCAGCGCTTCAAAGTTCAGAAGAACGCATAGGGGAGTCGCACCCCAAAACGTTTCATGTGAAACATCGAACGACCCCGGTTGCAGAATATGCAACCGGGGTCGTTTCATTTATTGTCCTTAATTTTGAATATGCTGCTACCTGTCCCATGTTTTACGGCCAAAATAAGGGGCCCTTGTCTCATGAATTAGACAAGGGCCCCTCAAAATATGCTGAGTAATTGTTAGGTACCTAATAGCCTACATTTTCCCATTGGTTACTAACCCAACCTTGATTAATCTTGGGATTCTTCGTTACCTGAGCAGTACGTATGGCAACATCTTCGGTCATGACATCCATTTTCTTTTTGGAAGTATCGACGATATCTTGCGCACCACGAAGCAAACGACCTCGAAGTTCATCGTCTGTCGCGATCTTATAGCCGGCAAAGGCACCAGCTGCGACAGTCGTCGCCAATGCAATCGCTGTTAAAATCTTATTCCTCATCCTGGCCTCCTTGATCAAACTGAATCATTTCGCCAAGAATACGAGAGAGCTCTTCCTCGTCTTTAAACTCAATCTCAATCTTATTCTTTCCACGCGAGCTCTTCACACGCACGTTGGTATTAAATACCTGACGAAGCACACGGGCAGCCTTTTTAAAAGACTGAGGCGTTGCAGGTCTAGGCGTTTTAGGTGTCTCTCCGGCAGAAAACAACGGAGCAAGATTTTCTGTCGCTCTTACGGAAAGGCCCTCCGCAACAACTTTCTCTGCAAGTCGAATACGCGCGTCCTCATAGGGAACTGCAAGAATCGCACGTGCATGACCAGCAGTAAGTTTGCCCTCAAAAATCATCTGCTGAACTACTTCGGGGAGATCGAGAAGACGCAGCGAGTTTGTAATTGCAGAGCGTGACTTGCTTACTGCCTTCGACAATGCCTCCTGGGTCATCCCGCTGGCATCAATGAGTTGGCGATAGCCCTTAGCCTCTTCGACGGGATTCAGATCAGAACGCTGAAGGTTTTCGATAAGAGCAAGAGCCAGCATCTCTTCATCATTTACCTCTTTAATGATGACTGGCAATTCTTCAAGGCCAGCAAGCTTTGACGCCTGGTAACGACGCTCACCAGCGATGATCTCATAGCCGTTTCCATGCTTGCGAACCAAAAGCGGCTGCAAAACGCCATGTTCTTGGATTGACTCGCTCAACTCGCGAAGTTCAGTTTCGTTAAAGTGAATTCGCGGCTGATTAGGGTTGGGAACGATATCCTCAATAGGTAGTTTTGTTTCAGATGCGGCATTTGAAGCCGATGCAGCCGAACCGCCGGTCTCATACTCGGCCTCTGAGACCAAAGCATTGAGCCCACGTCCCAATCCGCCACGTTTCTTTACACTAGGCACGCTTGATCACCTCTTTTGCAAGGTTCATATATGCTTTTGCACCCTTATTTTGAGGTGCATAGGTAATTACCGGTTCTCCAAAAGACGGAGCTTCGGAGATTTTAACCGTACGGGGGATTAGCGTCTTAAACGCCTTATCACCAAAGTACGATTGAACCTCCTCAACAACCTGATTCGATAGTGAAGTACGCGAGTCATACATGGTCATAAGCACACCATAGGTGTCTAAGCCCTTGTTCAGCCGTGATTTGACCATCTTCATTGACTCAAGCAGCTTCGTAACGCCCTCGAGTGCGTAATATTCGCACTGGATCGGAATCAAAACGCTGTCTGCTGCAGTCAAAGCGTTGATAGTAAGCAGGCCGAGCGAAGGAGGACAGTCAATGAAAATAAAGTCAAACTCGTCCTGAATCGGCTCAAGCAAATCTTTGAGGCGGGTTTCACGAGCAATTGCGCTTACGAGCTCAATTTCCGCGCCTGCAAGTTGAATTGTAGCCGGAATAACGAATACCTTTTTACAATTTGTATCAAGAACAAGCGATTCTGCCGGCACATCATTCAACAATGCATCATAGATGCATTGATCAAGGTCTTCTTTTTCAATTCCGAATCCACTGGTGCTGTTTCCCTGCGGATCAAAATCGACAATCAATGTCTTACGACCCTGCTCACCCAGTGCTGCTGCAAGGTTTACAGCCGTCGTTGACTTACCGACGCCGCCTTTTTGATTGATGATTGCAATGATACGCGTGTCTTTTGCGCTCTTAGAACGCTTAACGTCGCGAAATCCCACGGTCCCTCCTGGTGTGTATTAAAGCTGTCAAACGGAGGATGTTTCACGTGAAACATTCCGAATCGATATCAACCGCCATGTTTCACGTGAAACACTGCAAGTTGTTAGTATCCATTATGTTTCACGTGAAACATCTAGGCAAGCGGATTCTTCTTTGCCACGCCATTTGCACGAGGCAATGAGACGGATGCTGGATGACTCTTCTTAAGAAGAATGAATTCCCTGTGACCCAAGCCTTCAGGCAAATCAATTGCGTCATTCAGAAGCAAAGTGAAGCCGCAAATCTTAGCTGCTGATATGCCGGAAGCAAGCTCCTCATCCGAAGGATTGCCCTTGGTTATAACAAATAGCCCTCCATCCTTCAGGTACGGAGCCGCATACTCAACAAGAATCGGTAGAGGGGCCAGTGCGCGGGCGGTTACAACAGAGAACTGCTTCTTATGGCTTCGAGCATATTCTTCAAGACGATCATGAACCGCATGAGCATGTTTCAATCCAAGAGCATGGACAAAGGAATTAACCGCATCAACCTTCTTGCCAACAGAGTCAATATAAGTAGCTTTACGATGCGTGGTTATGGTTAATGGAATACCAGGGAAGCCCGCACCTGTTCCCATATCGAGCAAAGCTCCCTCAGGAGCCTTGTTGATATAGGGGAGCAAAACAAGTGAGTCGAGGATATGAAGTACTGCAGCATCTTCTACGTTAAGAATACGGGTGAGATTGGTTGTCTTATTTGTTTCTAGAACCAAATCCAAATGCTGAATACATTTCCTCAGCTCAACATCAGTTACGCTCAAGGAATACTCTTTGCAATAGGAAGTTAGACGACTCAACATCTCGTCAGTCTGCTGATCAGTAAGTACTAACAACGAAAGCTCCTTTCTGACAAAAATCAGCGTATCGAGAACTTTTGACAAAAAAAGGGGACGTGGAAACCACGTCCCCTTAGCATAAGCTCGAGAAGATTATCGAGCAACAATCACCACATGGCGATCAGGGTCAGAACCCTCAGAATGAGTATCGACGGCATCATTGCCACGAAGTGCAATGTGAACCAGTCGACGCTCGTAGGCATTCATGGGCGGAAGCGAAACACTCTTATGAGTGCGGATGGCACGCTCGGCAGCAGACTGAGCCATGGAAGCAACCTTGTCCTGACGGCGACTCTTGTATCCCTCTACGTCCACTACAACCGGATACCTAAAGCCAAGTTTGCGGCTCACCAGCAAAGAGAACATAACCTGAAGGGCATCAAGGGTGCGACCATGACGGCCAATGAGAACAGCAAGGTCGGGAGCCGTTACATCCAAAATCAGCTCACCCTCGTCGCCCTCATACTCATCGATAGGAGAGTTGGCGGCATCGAAGTGCGAAAGGATGGAACGCAGGATGGAAATCGCAACATCGGCAATGGTGTCGAGCTCCTCATCGGTCAGCTCTTCACCAGCCTTGTAGCGCTGTGCAATCTCGGGGTAATCGCCCGCGACCTGCGGGGCAACCTCCTCAAGCATATCCTCGATGATCTCTTCAGACATAACGTACTCCAAAAGTTAGGTACCTAAATAAGATTGATATCCCGTTACTTCTTCTTGTGCGGGCGCGGCTTCTTCTCTCGACGAGTGACCTCAACCTGCAGCGGAGCGTTCTTAAGACGCTCCTCCTCATCGGCCTTCGCCTTGTCGATGACCTTCTGCGTCACAAAAATCTGCTGGATAACCTGCCAAGCAGACGAGACGTCGTAGAACAGCAGAACACCAACGGGAAGGCTCCAGCCCATCCAAAGCATCATGACCGTCATGACAACGGCCATCATACGCATGCTCTGAGCCTGCTGGCCGGTCTGGTTGCGCGACATATAGAGCTGCGGAATCAGGGTCAGGACGGCGAACAGGATCAGGCAAACCAGCGCAGGCAGTGCAACCATAAAGCCATCGGCAAAGGAAGCGCTCGGCGTGGTGGTCAGGTCGGGCAGGATGTTGAAGAACGAGAACGTGCCGTCGTTAAAGTACTGCGGCAGGTTGCGCAGCAATGTAAACAGGGCGAACAGGATAGGCATCTGAATCAGCAGCGGCAGACAGCCAGCCATGGGGTTGAACTTGTTCTCGCTGTAGAACTTCTGCATCTCCTCGGCCTGACGCTGGGGATCGTCGGCATAGCGCTCCTGGATCTCGAGCATCTTGGGCTGCAGCACCTGCATGCGAGCCGTCGACTTGGTCGACTTGAGCATGAGCGGCGTCAGCAGCAGACGGATGATGACCACCAGGATGATGATGGACAGGCCCCAGTCGACCGCAAAGGTCTGGATGAGCTTGAGCAGCTCGAAAAGGATGTTAACGATCCAATCCCACATGTAAGTTTTCCTCCGATAGCGAGTGCCCGCTAGGGCACAGGGTCATAACCGCCGACGTGCAGGGGATTGCAGCGAGCGATGCGCCTCACGGCAAGCCAGCAGCCTCTCAAAACACCGTGCTTCTCAATCGCCTGGACGGCGTATTGCGAGCACGTTGGGTAATAAATGCAGGCGTCAGGCAATAAGGGCGAAATAACCTGTTGATATATGCGAATAGGAGCGATGGCAACACGTCGCAAAACGTGATTGCTCATCGCTCCTCCCCGGCAACGCCGGCGCGCTTCATAAGCGAACGCAACGCCTTGTCCATCTCCTGCGGCGAGGAAACCCTCGTCTTGGGAGTTGCAAACAAGATGATGTCATAACCCGCAACGGGAAATCCGCAGCTGCGGGCGACCTCGCGCATCACACGCTTAGATCGGTTGCGCACGACGGCACAACCGAGTCGCTTAGCACCAACGAAGGCGACCCTTCCGGAGTCGCCTTCGCCAACCGATTCACATATGGTCATTCGAATCAGAGGGTGATTGAAACGACGCCCCTGACTGAACACATGCTCGAAATCTTGCCGAGACTTAATAGTCTTCATGCGAGATGTGTGTATCGCTGCTAGACAGTGAGACGCTTGCGGCCCTTGGCACGACGACGGGCGAGCACGGCACGACCACCCTTAGTGGCCATACGGGCACGGAAGCCATGGGTCTTGGCACGCTTACGCTTATTAGGCTGATACGTACGCTTCATCTTAAGTTCCTCCTGCTGCATTTCGAGTGTCCGCGGGGACGCGGACGCAGATATAGACACGTGAGCTTGAAGATTGTAGGGAAATCAATGTTCAAATGTCAAGAAATCAAAGGTAAAAGGTTGCGCAGTTCACACGGTTCCCCCATAAGCCAAGCTCGATTTAGCGGTGCATGGCAACTTTTCACGATATTTCATCGAGTTTTCAACAGGTCATGTTGGCAATGTTGAGAACTTTTCGTCCGTTTTCCAAAGTTTTCAACAGGTTTTGAAAGTTTGTCGAAAGATGAGAAACATTGCACGGTGAGCTACTATTTGTTCGAAACCTTTTGGAAGATTGCGAGCGGCATGTCTGACGACTTTTACACCATGGTCGATTCCGGAGACCCGGCACCCGACAACGAGCACATCACCGGCGTGCGCGAAGAGCGTGACGAAGGTGAACAGACGACAACGCAGGCGCCAAAAGCCATGTACGCCGCGCGCATCGCCGTCTATGACGACATGCTGTCGACACCGCGTGTGATCGTCATTGATCCGCAAGATGTCCGCACGTATTTGGAAGAGACGACCAACACCGTCTACCAGTGCATGAAAGAACAAGGTGGCCATATCTCGCTCATGGTCATCCGCGAGATTGTCGAAAACTTTATCCACGCACACTTTGCAGAGCCCATCATCTCGATTCTGGACGGCGGAGACACCATCCGCTTTGCTGACCAAGGACCCGGCATCGACGACAAGGAACGCGCTTTCGACTTTGGCGTTACCAGCGCAAACAGCAAGATGAAGCGCTATATCCGTGGAACCGGAGCAGGGTTTCCCATGGTGCAGGAGTATTTGGAAAACGCCGGCGGTGCCGTATCCATCGAGGACAACATGGGCAACGGCACCGTGGTTACGGTAAGCCTGAACCCTAAACGCGTGCAGGAAATCGAGCGTGCCGGCGGACGCGGTGCTGCCGTGCGGCCCGAGACGGAGCAGCCCACATATCCCCTGCCGGGAGCTTTTGCGCAGCAGCCCATGGCAACGCAGCAGATGCAGCCCCCCGTGGGGCAGATGCAGCAGCCCGGAATGCTTCCCACACAAGAGCCCCAGGCGGCATCTATGTCGATGACACCAAACATGCCAGAGGCCATGCCGCTGGCAGATCAGGATGCAGCAGCAATGCAGCAGGCGACGGGGGCACCGGGTGGCCAACAAATGGGCTATCAGCCGTACCAACGGGGATATCCATATCAGCAGATGCCGCCACTGGGGTATGGCCAGCAGTTCCCGCAGCAGTACCAGCAGGGATATCAGCAGCCGTACCAGCAGATGCCGCAGCAGCAGTACAACCCCTGGGCCCAACAGATGCCTCTGCAGCCTTACCAACAGTGGCCTCAAAGTTTTCAACAGCAAATGCCGCCGATGCAGAGTTCTCAACAACCAGCAGCTCAAATGATGTATCCTAATGCAGCAAATCAGTATGCGCAGCCACAACCGGACGTGTTCGTAAGCGATCGCGGCAACGCCGCGCTGGGCTATCTGGCGCAAAATCAAGCGTGCGGTGCAACCGATCTGGCGAGGGCGTTTGGAAACTCGGCCCCCACTTGGTCACGCACGCTCAATGACTTGGCGCAGGCCGGCTTGGTCATCAAGCATGGCCAGAAATACCATCTGACCGAACTCGGCGCCGCTCGCGTGCGAGCTCAGAGCTAAAGAACAGGAGAGACAGTGGACGAGGAAGCAAGCATCATCCTGGGGGATGCCATCGCCTTTTGCCAGCGCGACGGCCAAGATGCACGCCTCATCAACATGCTGGGGCAATCGCGGGCCATAAGCCTGACCGAAGATACGCTCACGATCGAGGCCCCCTCGCGCTTTGCCATCGCGCAGCTCAAAAAGCATCAGCCGACTATTGAGGCCTATCTGGAAGAAATCGCCTTTGCACCGATCGCGCTCGACATCGTGGCACCGCAAGGCGCCGCAACGGAATCCGCTGCCGCGACGGCGCCCGCCACGGCTCCCGCCGCTTCCCCGGCGGCACCGACCTCCGCAGGCGACGTGCCGACAATCGAGCACCAGCACAGCAATGTTTCCCGTGAAACCATGGCACCGTTGCCGACCGCGGCGGCGACGTCAACGAACGCACCCGTCACGCACATGCCTATCGCTCACGACGCAGCGGCGGGCGCGGATTCGGGCATTGCAATCAAGAACACGCTCTCGGCCGATGATTTTCGTCGCATGATGAACCAGATGAAGGGCGGAGCGCCGACTAAATCCACGCAAGCTGCGACCCCCGCTTCACCCATACCGGCGCCGACCGTGCCGGCCGAGCAGAATACGGATGGAGCCCCGCTCGCCGCGAACTCAAAATTTACCTTTGAGAACTTTGTCTACGGCCCCGAAAACAGCCATGCCTATCGCTCGGCACTCAAGTTTGCCGCCCTCGCGGACGAGCGCGGCACATGCACATCACTGTTCATCTACGGCAAATCGGGCCTGGGCAAGACGCACCTGCTGCTTGCCATCAAAAACGAGCTCGCCGAGAAGTCGCCCGAGATCAAGGTCAAGTATGCCAACTCCCAGGCATATCTGGACGACCTGATGACCGAGTTCGACCGCCAAAAGAAGAGCAACGCCCCCATCATGCAGGCGTACCACGGCGTGGACGTGCTCATCATCGATGACATCCAAAACATCATCGGCAAGCGCGCGAGCGTGGACTACTTTTTCCAGCTCATGGACGAGTTCATCCGCAACAACAAGAAGGTCGTCATCGCGGCAGACCGCGCCCCCAAGGACCTGAGCATGGACGAGCGCCTGACCAGCCGCTTCAACGCCGGCATGCTCTGCCTGGTCGCAGAGCCCAGCTACGAGATGAAATACAAGATCTTGCAGCGCTATTACGAGAACACCATCGTCGCCGCTCCCGAGGCAGGCGACGACTCGCTGCTGGCGGCCTATGGGGGCGACGGCGGGCGCCTGACCGACGAGCACTTTAAACACATGGCCGAGGTCTCGGGAACCAACATTCGCGAACTCGAGAGCTTTTGCGAACGCTGTGCCGGCGAGGCGGGAGACCGCGAACGCGAGGGCAGCGAGCTCAGCTTCGACGACATCGACGCCATCGCAAGCCAGTACTTCGACACGTCGGCCAAGAAGATCAACGTGCAGACGGTCCAGTCTGTCATCGAGGAGCAATACGGCGTGACGCACGAGGAGCTCATCGGCCCGCGCCGCAACGCCAACATTGCCAAAGCCCGCCACATCGCCATCTATCTGGCCATCGAGATGTGTGAGATGACGACTACGGCGGTGGGCGCGGAGTTTGGCAACCGCAACCATTCAACCGTCAGCACGAGCTATAAAAAGGTTCAGAAGATGATTCAGGAAGACCGTACCGTAACCGAGGATCTCAAATCGCTACGAGATAAAATTACACTGCGTTCGTAGGGAAATAGAGACACCTGTTGAAAACTTGTCGAAACGCCGGGCATAACGTGTCTAAAACTCACCCCAAGGCGACGAAAAGTTTTCCGCAGGTTTTGAACGTGGAAAACACGGTCGGTTGCGCACAGGATGCTGTCGATTCTCTTTTTGGGGTTGACCAGCGCTTTTGGGAGTAATCAACAGTTTCGTCAGTGCTATTACTATTATTAAGATATTTATATCTATAGAAAGGTATTAAAAGATGAAGTTTACCGTCAGCCAAAGCTCGCTCACGCAAGCCATTGGCGTCGTTATGAAAGGCGTCGCTTCGGCATCTACCCTTCCCATCCTGTCGGGCGTGCTCGTTAAGGCGCAGGACGGCATCTTGGAATTCCAAACTTCTAACTACACCATCTCGATTCGTCATCGCATTGCCGCGCATGTCGAAGAAGGGGGCGAGATGGTGATTCCCTGCAAGATGCTCTCGAACATTACGAAGACCCTTCCCGACGCTCCGGTTACCTTTGAGCTCTCGGAGCGTCAGGTGCTGATTGGATGCGAGAAGAGTTCCTTCCGCCTCAACACGCTCGATGCCAACGATTTCCCCGAGTTCCCGGCCTATGCCATCGAGAGTGCGGTGGAGCTCCCGACCGACATCCTGTCCGAGATGGTCGGCCGCGTGTGGCGTGTCACTTCGACCGATAAGGCCCGTCCCATCCTGGGAGGCGTGCACATGAAGGTCGAGAACAACACCGTGCGCCTGGTGGCAACCGACTCCTTCCGCCTGGCCGTATGCGACACCCAGGTCGAGACCTCGACGCTCGAGGGCTCTTTTGAGCTCAACGTTCCGGCCGACGCCTTCAACGACGCCCTGAGCATCATGGCCAGCCAGGCGACCATCATGATCGGCGCCACCGACACCCAGGTTGTCTTCGAGGCCGGCAACACCACCTACGTGTCGCGCCGTATCGAGGGCGTGTACCCCAACTACAAGCAGCTCATCCCCGATTCATGCGTGACGAGCGTCAAGATCGACGTGGCGGCTTTTAATGCCGCCCTTAAGCGCGTGGCGGTCATCGCGAGCGCGAACCCCGCCGTCAAGTTCGAGATCGATGTCGAGAACGGTCAGATGGGCCTGTCCTCCATCTCCAATGACCAGGATCTGGCGCAGGAGACAATCGATGTCGAGGCCGAGGGCGAGTCGGGCACCATCGCCTTTAACTACCACTACATCTTTGGCTGCCTCAATGCCCTGTCCAAGGAGAAGGAGATCACGCTGGAGCTCAAGAGCTACTCGCAGGCGGGTATCTTTAAGTCCTACGACAAGATCAACTACCTGTACCTGGTTATGCCAGTTCGCATCTAGCGCTGCGCCATGACCGTGTTTGCCCGCAACCTTTCCGTCGCGCGCTACCGCAGTTTCGATAGCTACCGTCTTGACCTGGACGAAGGCGTGACGGTGCTTGCGGGGCCCAACGCGGCGGGAAAGACCAACCTCATAGAGGCGCTGCAGCTTTTGACGAGTGGCACCTCGTTTAGGCATCCCACAGCTGCCGAGCTCGTGCACGACGGCACGGGCTCGTGCAAGCTCGAGTTGAGGCTCGAGGGCGATGGCCGCGTGCTCGATATGGGGCTGGGCGTTGAGGACGGCAAGCGCTCGTTTAGCCGTAACGGCAAGAGGTGCTCGGCTGCCGGCGTGCGAGGGGTTATGCCGAGCGTGCTGTTTTGCCCCGATCATCTGGATATGGTCAAGCGCGGTGCCAGCGTGCGCCGCGCCGCCCTCGACGACTTTGGCGTACAACTGAGCGCCCGTTACGCCGACCTGGCGAGCACCTACGGGCGTTGTGTGACGCAGCGCAACGCCCTGCTCAAGGAGACCTGGTGCTGCCGCGAGATGCTCGGTGCGTGGAATGACTCCATCGCCCGCGCCGGGTCAGCCCTGCTCGTGCATCGTTTGGCCCTGCTCGACCGACTGGCGGGCCATGTGCGCGCCGCGTATGGGCAGGTGGCGTCCGGCGAGGACGCAGGCGTGTCCTATGTATCCACGCTGGGGGATTTACCTCAAACCGAAGGGCGCGAGGAGCTTAAGGACTGGGCGTACGAGCATATGCTCGCGGCCCTCGATGAACGTGCCGACGAGGAGATGCGCCGCGGCGTGACGCTCGTGGGCCCACATCGCGACGAGATTGAGTTTACCGTTGCGGGTCGATCTGCCCGTTCGTTTGCCAGCCAAGGGCAGCAGCGTACGCTGGTGCTGGCTTGGAAGGTGGCCGAGGTGACCGTCGCCCGTGACATCCTGGGCACTGCACCCCTGCTGCTGTTGGATGATGTGATGAGCGAGCTCGATGCCGAGCGCCGGGGCGCTTTTCTGCAGCTGATCGGTGATGACATCCAGACAGTCATAACCACCACCAACCTGGGGTACTTTACTGATGACCTGCTTAATCGAGCCAAGGTGGTGAGCATGGGTGAGACGTGCTAACTACGAGCGCGAGAACGGAACGGTTGCCTTTGGCGGCTTTTTGGATGCCGAGCGTCAGCGCATCCTGGCGGCCGCGACATCTGAGTGCCGCGCGCAAATGGAGGCTGCAGAGGAATCTCGTGCGGTCTATCGTGCCTGGAATGCGGTGTGCTCGGGCACGCGCGAGGGACGCCACGTGACGGGCCTGCGCTACCTGCCCGAGTCCAATGAGCTGCTGGTGTATCTCGATTCGCCCTCGTGGACTCAGGAGATGACGCTGCTGCGCGAGATCATCCGGGCACGCATGGAGCGGGCCGGCGCGCATGTGGACGGCCTGGTGTTCAAAACGACCGCGCCCGGTCACACGCCGCCGGCTGCCAAGGAGCGTTTGCGCCCAGCCGTGACCGAGCGCCCGCCGGCCCCACACGCCGATCTCAGTGAAGACGAACGCGGCGAGATCGAGCGCCAAGTGGCGCCCATCGAAGATCAAAAACTGCGCGAGGCCCTCGAGAATGCCATGAGAGCCAGTGCCGAGTGGGCCAAGGGCGTGCAAAGCGAGAAAGAGCCTTAAATCGCATCTGGTGGCCTTGTAGAGCCAAATACCCTCGTCCCCGAGGGTATTTTTTTACGATAGACTAGTAAGGCTGTACACATTTTCTTAACTGAAGGAGGACGTGTGGCAAACGAAAACGATTACGATGGCGGCGAGATTAAGATTCTCGAAGGTCTCGAGGCCGTTCGTAAGCGCCCGGGCATGTACATTGGCTCGACGAGCGCCAGCGGTCTTCATCACCTGGTGTGGGAGATCGTTGACAACTCCGTTGACGAGGCCATGGCCGGTTTCTGCACCGAGATTCAGGTGACGGTCCACGCCGACAACTCCATCACGGTCGTCGACAACGGGCGAGGCATCCCCGTCGACGAGCATCCCATCAAAAAGATCCCGACGCTCGAGGTCGTTATGACGATCCTGCACGCCGGCGGTAAGTTCGATAACTCGGCCTACAAGGTCTCGGGCGGTCTGCACGGCGTGGGCATCTCCGTCGTCAACGCGCTGTCCAAGCGCGTGGTCGTGCAGGTGCGCCGTGATGGCAGCGTCTACGAGATGGAGTTCTCGCGCGGCAAGACCGTCAAGAAGATGGAGGTCGTGGGCACCTCGGATTCGACGGGTACCACCGTCAGCTTCTGGCCCGACGACGAGATCTTCGAGACCTGTGTCTACGATTTCGATACGCTGCACAACCGTCTGCAAGAGACGGCGTTCCTCAATAAGAATCTAAAGATCGTGCTGACCGACGAGCGCGAGGCGACTCCCCACGTGGAGGAGTTCTGCTACGAGGGCGGCATCATCGACTTCGTCAAGTTCCTCAACGACGGCAAGGACGTCCCCGAGGCCTTTAAGGAGCCCATCTATATCGAGGGCAAATCGGATCCGGATGCGCCCGTGACCAAGATGGGCGAGGTCGAGGTATCCCTGCAGTGGAATGCCGCCTACGGCGAGAACGTCATGTCGTTTGCCAACGACATCTACACCCCCGAGGGCGGCATGCATCTCGAGGGTTTCCGCACCGCTCTCACCCGTGTGATCAACGATTACGCCCGCAAGCAGAACCTACTCAAGGAGAAGGAAGCCAACCTGAGCGGCGACGACGTGCGCGAGGGGCTTTCGGCCGTCATCTCGGTCAAGCTACCCGACCCGCAGTTTGAGGGACAGACCAAGGCCAAGCTCGGCAGTTCCTACATGCGCGCGCTCACGCTCAAGATCGTGACCGATGGACTGACCGATTATCTGGAGGAGCACCCCAAGCCCGCCCGCGAGATCGTCAAGAAGGCCCAGCAGGCCTGCAAGGCCCGCAACGCTGCCCGCAAGGCGCGCGAGGCGACCCGTCGCAAGAGTCTGCTCGAGACGGCTTCGCTGCCCGGCAAGCTCGCCGACTGCTCGGTGCGCGATGCCGAGCTGACCGAGCTCTTTATCGTAGAGGGTGACTCGGCAGGCGGTTCGGCCAAGGACGGCCGTCGCCGAGACATCCAGGCGATTCTGCCCCTGCGCGGCAAGATTTTGAACGTCGAGCGCGTGGGTGACCACCGCGCGTTCTCGAGCGACACCATCCAATCCCTGATCACCGCGATCGGCTGCGGCGTCACGACGAGCGCCGGCGACGGTGGCGACTTCGATATCAGCAAGGCGCGCTACCACAAGATCATCATCATGACCGATGCAGACGTTGACGGTGCGCATATCCGCATCCTGCTGCTGACGTTCTTCTACAAGTACATGCGCCCGCTGATCGATGCCGGCTATGTCTATGTCGCCTGCCCGCCCATCTTTGGCATTAAGGTGCGCAACAAGATCCATTACGTGTATCCCAACGGCCGCCAGCCCGAAGACGAGATTCTGCGCGACACCATTCAGAGCCTGGGCCTGAACCCCGACGACAACGACGAGGACGGCAAGGCCAAGGACGGCAAGATCACCAAGAAGCGCAAGGGCTACACCGTCCAGCGCTACAAGGGCCTGGGCGAGATGGACCCCAAGCAGCTTGCCTCGACGACGATGGACCCCAAGACCCGCATTTTGCAGCGCGTGTCGATTGAGGACGCCGTGGTGGCGGACCGCGCCGTGCGCGAGCTGATGGGTTCCGAGGTCGGCTATCGCCGCGAGTACATTGAAAAACACGCCCACGACGCACGATTCTTGGATGCCTAATCCCTGCGGCTTTCCCAGCCACCGCACCTTCGCCCTCAATCGTCGGTCGCGTACCCAAGTACGCTTCCCTCCTCTTTCGGGCGAATCTGCGGCACCTGGAAAAGCCGTCTCCGTGGTAGGGAACTAATGGACCACGCAAACCATGAGGAGGTAACGTGGCAGACGATATCAACAACAACGAGGGTATGGACGAGGCCGGCGACGCCGGTATGCCCGATGATCTGAAGCGCCTGCTCGCCCGCGCTGAGCAGGGCGAGGACGGCGATCCGGATTCCTATAACCCCGACGCCGAGGATGAAGAGGAAGGGGATGACGACGCCGAGCTCGAGGAGAGCTTCGGCGCGGTCGATCGTGGCGCCTCAGCCGGCGAGGATATCAACGGTGGCCAGCTCCAGATTTCGGAGTTCGGCCGCGAGATGAAGCAGTCGTTCATCGAGTACTCGATGTCGGTCATCACGGCGCGCGCCCTGCCGGACGTGCGCGACGGCCTAAAGCCGGTGCACCGCCGCATCCTGTACGCCATGAACGAGAGCGGCATCTACCCCAACCGCCCGCATAAGAAGTCGGCCTGGACGGTCGGCGAAGTTATCGGCAAGTACCATCCGCACGGTGACTTCGCAGTCTACGAGGCCATGGTTCGTCTGGCGCAGTGGTTCTCCATGCGCACACCGCTCATCGATGGCCACGGTAACTTTGGCAACATCGATGGCGACGGCGCGGCGGCAATGCGCTATACCGAGAGCCGTCTGGCAAAGCCTGCCATGGAGCTGCTGCGCGACTTGCAAAAGGATACCGTCGACTGGCAGCCCAACTACGACGAGTCGCTCGCCGAGCCCGTGGCACTGCCCGCGCGCTTCCCCAACCTGCTGGTCAACGGCAGCCAGGGCATCGCTGTCGGCATGGCCACCAATATCGCCCCGCATAACCTCACCGAGGCGATCGAGGCAACCTGCTACCTGATCGACAATCCCGATGCTACCGTCGACGAGCTTATGCAGATCATGCCCGGTCCGGACTTCCCCACCGGTGCCATCATCATGGGCAGCGCCGGCATTAGGCAGAGCTATGAGACCGGCCGCGGCTCCATTACCGTGCGTGCCAAGGCCCATGTGGAATCCACCAAGACCGGCCGCAGTCGTCTGGTCTTTACCGAGATTCCCTACATGGTCAACAAGGGCACCCTGCAGGAGAAGATCGCCCAGCTCGTAAACGACAAGCGCATCGAGGGCATCTCGGACATGCGCGACGAGTCCAACCAGAAGGGCATCCGTCTGGTCATCGAGCTCAAGAAGGGCGTCATTCCGCAGGTCGTGCTCAACAACCTGTATAAGTACACCTCACTGCAGACGACCTTTGGCGCCAACAACCTGGCGCTCGTCAACGGCGTTCCCAAATGCCTGAGCCTGCGCGAGATGCTGCAGCACTACATCGACCACCAGGTCGACGTCGTCACCCGCCGCACTCGTTTTGACCTCAAGAAGGCCCAGGCGCGTGCGCATATCCTCGAGGGCTACCTGATGGCCCTCGACCATATCGACGAGGTTATCAGCATTATCCGCTCCTCGCAGACCGACTCCGAGGCCAGCAGCCGCCTGATCGAGCGCTTTGGCTTTACGCCCGAGCAGACCACGGCCATCCTCGAGATGAAGCTGCGCCGCCTGACCGGCTTGGAGCGCAACAAGATCCAGGAAGAGCTGGACGGCCTGCGTCGCGCCATCGCCTACTACGAGGACCTGCTGGCGCATGAGGAGAAGATCTTGGGCGTCATCAAGGAGGAGATGCGCGAGATCTCTAAGAAGTTCGGCGACAAGCGCCGCACCGAGATCAGCCAGGTTGAGAAGGACCTGGATGTCGAGGACCTCATCGCCGACGAGGATATGGTCGTGACCATCACCCACACCGGCTACGTTAAGCGTATCCCGGTGGCTGCCTACCGTGCCCAGAAGCGCGGCGGCAAGGGCGTGTCAGGCGTCAACCTCAAAGAGGATGACGTTATCGACGAGATGTTTATTGCGTCCACGCACGAGTACGTACTGTTTTTCTCGAGCAAGGGCAAGGTCTATCGCCTGAAGGTGCACGAACTGCCGGTGGGTACGCGCCAGGCCCGCGGCACCGCGATCGTCAACCTGCTGCCCTTTGAGGACGGCGAGAAGATCGCAAGCGTCATCAGCTGCCGCGAGTTCCCCGCCGACGAGTACCTGATGTTTGCCACCAAGAGCGGCATGGTCAAGAAGACCGTGATGAGCGCGTATGACCGCAGCCGCCGCGATGGACTCATTGCCATCAACCTGCGCGACGACGACGCACTATTGAACGTGCGTCGCGTGCGCGAGGGCGACAAGATCATCCTGGCCACCACTGCGGGCAAGGCGATTATGTTCTCTGAGGAGCAGGTACGCGCCACCGGTCGCGACACCAGTGGCGTTCGCGGTATTAGCATGAAGGACGGCGTGAGCGTTTTGGGCATGGAGGTTACCAACGGCGACGGCGACCTGTTCGTCATTACCGAGCGCGGCTACGGCAAGCGCACGCCGGTTGCGGACTACCCAGAGCAGAACCGCGGCGGTCAGGGCGTCTATACCATTCAGATGACCGAGCGTAAGGGCAACCTCGCGGCTATGAAGACGGTGGGCCCGCAACACGAGCTGTTCATCGTGACGGAAGGCGCGACGGTCATTCGCGTCAAGACCGACGAGATCAGCCAGACCGGCCGCGCCACCCAGGGCGTCAAAATGATGACCGTCGACGACAACGACCGCATCTGCGCCGTAGCTCGCATGACAGCCGCCAAAGAGAAGCCCGAGGGCGAAGGTGCCGAGGCCGCAGCCGACACCGAAGAGACCCCAGTCGATCTAGGCGACGGCAACGACATGCCAGAAGATCTCCTAGACGAGTAAGAGGAACTAGCTGGTAGAAAATATCAGACCCCATATATCGGCGGTCGGCGCACCTGCGCGCCGACCGCTTTTTGACAATTTTGGACCCACGTTCGCCCCGGCCGCGCGGCGGCATATGAAGTCGATCGCGAGTTCCGCACGAGCCGGAGAGCACTTAATGTGCTCTCCGTGCGAGTCAGGACTGTCCGAGCAGGCGACCTTATATATTTGCCCTCCCCGGGGCTCCTCGCCCGAACCCCTCAGCTAGTTCTTCAGCGAGTTCAGCGGTGCCGGGAAGCGTCCACCACGGTGGGCAAGCACGGTGCCGGCGTTGGGGTTCACCGGCATGATGGGCGCACGGCCGAACAGGCCGCCGTACTCGACGCAGTCGCCCACGCCCTTGCCAATGGCGGGAATCACGCGGACGGCCGTGGTCTTGTTGTTGATGACGCCGATAGCCATCTCGTCGGCGATGATGCCGGCGATGGTCTCGACCGGGGTGTCGCCGGGGATGGCGATCATGTCCAGGCCGACGGAGCACACGCAGGTCATGGCCTCGAGCTTCTCGAGCGAAAGCGCGCCGGCCTCGACGGCGGCGATCATGCCGGCGTCCTCGGACACGGGGATAAAAGCGCCCGAGAGGCCGCCCACGCTGGAGCTGGCCATGACGCCGCCCTTCTTGACGGCATCGTTGAGCATGGCGAGCGCGCAGGTCGTGCCGGGGCCACCGCAGGTGCCCACGCCGATGATCTCGAGGATGCGCGCGACAGAGTCGCCGATGGCGGGCGTGGGGGCCAGCGACAGGTCGACAATGCCCTTCTCGACACCCAGGCGATGAGCGGCCTCGCGGCTCATGAGCTCGCCGGCACGGGTGATCTTAAAGGCGGTCTGCTTAATCTTCTCGGCGACTTCCATCATCGATGCGGAGTCGGGCAGCGTCTCCAGGGCTGCGGCCATAACGCCGGGGCCCGAGACGCCAACGTTGATGACGGCGTCGGCCTCGCCACCGCCGTGGACGGCGCCCGCCATAAACGGGGAGTCCTCGACCATATTGGCAAAGCAGACAAACTTGGAAGCGCCGACGGAATCCTGGTCGGCCGTGAGCTTAGCGGCGTCGATGATGGTCTGCGCAGCCATGAGTACGGCGTCCATGTTGATGCCGGCACGCAGGCTGGCGACGTTGACGCTGGAGCAGACGCGGCTGGTGGTGGCGAGCGCCTGCGGGATGGACTGGATGACGCGGCGGTCGGCGTCGCCGATGCCCTTCTGGACGAGCGCGGAGAAGCCACCCAGGTAATCGATGCCGAGCGTCTCGGCCGCGCGGTCGAGGGCGTGCGCGATGGGGGTGAGGTCCTCATCCTTGCAGCAAGCGGCGATCTGCGCCACCGGGGTGACGGAGACGCGCTTGTTGACGATAGGGATACCGTACTCGCGCTCGAGGTTCTCGGCGGTCTCGACCAGATGCTCAGCCGTGTGCGTCACGTGGTCGTAGATCTTCGTGCACATGCGGTCGAGGTTCTCGTCGCCGCAACCCATGAGCGAAACACCCATGGTGATGGTCCTGATGTCGAGGTTCTGCTCCTCAACCATGCCGCGGGTTTCCGCGATTTCTGCGGGCGTGATCGCCATCCTTGCGCTCCTATCTGCCAAAACGAGCATAGTCTTATCTATTCTAACGTGCCGCACGTGCCAAGTGGCGCATGCGGCACGTTTTGGTGCTCGGTTGTTTCCGTTGTGTTACTGCCCAAAGACCTCTTCGGCGATGCGCGCGCTCTCGGCGGCGTCCTTGGCGTAGTAGTCCGCGCCGATCTGTTTGGCGTATTCGGGGGTGAGCACAGCGCCGCCCACGATGATCTTGACGCCTGGGACCTCGGCATGAAGCAGCTTGATGGTCTCCTCCATGGCGACGACCGTGGTGGTCATAAGCGCCGAGAGGCCGACGAGCTTAATGTCGCGCTCCTTGACGGTTTTGAGCACCTCTTGCGGGTCGACGTCGCGGCCTAGGTCAAAGACGGTGTAGCCGTAGTTGTCGAGCAGCATCTTAACGATGTTCTTACCGATGTCGTGGATATCGCCCTTGACGGTGGCCACGCAGATCTTACCCTTGTCGGCAATCTCGCCGGCGGGCATCAGGCGTTTGATGGTATCGAAGCCCACGCGCGCGGCCTCGGCAGAGGCCATGAGCTGCGGCAAGAAGAACTTGCCCTGGTCAAAGAGGACTCCGACCTCATCGAGGGCGGGGATAAAGTGGTTGTTGATGAGGTCCATAGCGTCGTGGTCGGCCAGCAGGCGCTCGGTCTCGGCCGCGATTTCGCCCTTGCGGCCCGAGACGACCATGTGGCGGATGGGGTCGTCCTCGGCGCTTGCAGTGGTGCTTGCGGCAGGCGCGGCATCGCTCGATGCAGACTGAGCGGCCGCCGGGTTCGCGGCGATCTTATACGGGTCGGTCCAGCCGGCGTAGCGCTCGATGTATCCGGTCGAGCCCTCGTCCTCGACGCTCAAGACGCGATAGCTGTAGACGGTGTCCATAAAGCGCTTGGAACCCGGGTTCATGATGGGGGCGTCCAGACCTGCACCAAAGGCGGCGGCCAAAAAGACCGAGCCCAGCAGCGGGCGGGCGGGCAGACCAAAGCTGATGTTCGACACGCCGAGTGCGCACTTGACGCCCAGGCGCTCCTTGCACATAGACATGGCGCGCAGGATCTGCTCAGCCTGGCGCTGGTTGGTCGAGGCGGTCATGACCAGACAGTCGATGAGGATGCGGTCCGGGCCGATGCCGTAACGGGCGGCTTCGGCCACAATGCGCTCGGCGATGCTATAGCGTGCCTCGGCGGTATCCGGGATGCCGCCCTCGTCGAGCGTGAGGCCGACGACGTTGGTGCCGTAGTGGGCGACCAGCGGGAAGATCTCGTCCATGATCTGCTGTTTGCCATTGACCGAGTTGATGATGGGCTTGCCGGCGTAGCGACGCACGGCGGCCTCGACGGCGGCGGGGTCGGTGGAGTCGATCTGCAGCGGCAGCAGCGTGGAACCTTGGAGCTGCTCGGTCGCTTGCTGGATGACCTTGACCTCGTCGATCTCGGGCAGGCCCACGTTGACGTCCAGGATGTCGGCGCCCTGCTCCTGTTGGCTGATGCCCTGGCTCACGACGTAGTCCAGGTCGCCGTCGCGTAGGGCCTGCTGCAGGCGCTTTTTGCCGGTGGGGTTGATGCGCTCGCCGATGACGGCGATCTTGTGGCCGTCGCAGGGGAGGTCCACGACCGTCTGGGCGCTCGTGACCGACATGCTGGGCTTGCGGTGACGCGGGCTGGGCGTGTGGTTGTCGATAAGCGTGCGCAAAGCCGCCATGTGCGCCGGCGTGGTGCCGCAGCAGCCGCCGACGACGCTCACGCCGTCCTCGATCATGCCGGCGACGGCCTCGGCGTACTCGGGTGCCTGGATATCAAAGACGGTATTGCCGTCGTCGTCCACGCGGGGCAGTCCCGCATTGGCCTGCACCATAACGGGCTTGTCGGTGACGGTGAGCATACGCGCGGCGAGTCCTCGGAGCTCGGCCGGGCCCTGGCTGCAGTTGATGCCCAGGACGTCGGCGCCGATGGCGTCGAGGGTGATGGCGGCGACCTCGGGGCTCGTGCCCAAGAAGGTGCGGCCGTCTTCCTCAAAGGTCATGGTGGCAAAGACGGGCAGATCGGAATTCTCACGGCAGGCAAGGACCGCCGCCTTGATCTCGGCCAGGTCGGTCATAGTCTCGATAATAAAGAGGTCCACGCCCGCATCGACGCCGGCGCGCACTTCCTCGGCAAAGAGGTCATAGGCCTCGTCAAAGCTGAGGGTACCCAAGGGGCGCAGCAGGGCGCCGATGGGGCCGATGTCGCCGGCGACGTAGCGGGCGCCGGCCTCGCGGGCGCAGGTGACTGCCGCGGCAAAGACGTCTGCCACGGTGGCGGCGCCGTCGAGCTTGTGGGCGTTGGCGCCAAAGGTGTTGGCGGTGATTACGTCACAGCCGGCCTCGACGTACTGACGCTGGATATCGGTGATGACCTGGGGCTCCGCAAAGTTGAGCAGTTCGGGCAGGGCGCCTGCCTTCATGCCGGCCGCCTGCAGCATGGTGCCCATGCCGCCGTCGAACAGCAAGTGTCCCGTGCCCTCGATGGCGGCACGCAGGCGGTCATCCTTAATGCGCAGGTCGTCGATCGTTCGCGTCTTGTATGCGGCACCATCGCGGCGTGCGGCATCAACGGGTGCCGCCAGCGCGGCACCGTCAGAATCATGAGTGATAAGTATGTTTGAGCTATTCGCCATGTGCATCCATTTCGTCTAGAGCCCACTGAGGAATTTCTATTTGAAGAGATTTGTCGGGCTCGATATCTTCGATTCGCTTGTTGTAGTGGGCAAGAAGCCGTGCGACATTTAATCGAATTAGGCCTCGCTTGTAGAACGATAATTCTTCAATATTGATGCCGATAAACGATTCGAGCGCGATAACCTGTACGCGATTGCCGAGTCCCTCACTTTCGAACAGTCCGTAAGCGAAGGAAACTTTATCGTGGGGGACAACGACGATGGGCCGAATGCCATTTCGAATGTTATCTCGGCATCGATCGGTCAATTTGGCCATTGGCGATACAGTCACATGAAATGCAGCATCATTGATTTGGAAATCGCCAGAACGGTCTGTCTGCTGGTCGGCGGCGTTTGAGTTGTCCTTTCCGATTTCTATGGTTGGAAATAACATCTCTAGTTTTGCACCTACCAGGTGCTGTGCGACGGTACCCGTTGGCTTATCGGACCGTAGGCTTGCTTCGGCTAGGATATCATCGACAATGACAGAAATTGGTTTTTGAAGATCGATTTCGACTTTGATTCTCTGACGGTTAAAGAAATCGACCTGGATTCGCTCGACGAAGAAATTGGCGATTGCATTCGCAGCTTCAAGACGAGTGTCTTCGCAAGTGTCACTGGGTAGGGCGGAGTTGATAATTGTGGCAAGTTCAAGCGCCATCGGGAGTGTACCGCGTGAGGTTCTGCCGCCCTCTGATGCGAAGGCACGCGTTTCCCCATGTCTGGCTAAAACTGTTTTGATGCATGCTCCACTTAGGCCTCGTACTTGGCTCCCCTTGTCCGATTGCACATAATCGTCGGTGAGCGGAAAACGGTTTTGCAACAGCTCGCTTATGCCTATGCCAACCGCCATGACGTTACGGTTGACATTGCCTCGCTTGTTGCGCTTGGATTCGTACCAGAGTTCAATGGCATCCAAGATGCCTTTATCGGGCTCGCTCAAGGAGCAATTGGTCGTTTCCATTATTGTTCACCCCGTTCCTTGAAGACATGAGCGCGGGTTTGACTGCATTTTTTATAAGCCAAGTGACAACTGGCACGGCAACTGCATCGCCGAATGCGTAGCGAATCTGAGCATCCGAGAAGCCGCTAAACTGACATGAGTCAGCACCTTGGAGACGGGCATATTCAGTTCCAGTCATCCAGCGAACTTCTATCTTTCCGTTTTCGCATATAACGACTGCCTGTCTTGATGAGCCGCCGCGAGCCGTTCTTAGACATCCGGCAATTTCTTCTTCACGGATTTCCCAGCGCACAACGCCCGATCGCGTGCGACGGTAAGCAGTGCGAACAATTTTTTCTTTGGTATTTAAGAAGCGCTGAAGGCGCTCTGCTTGATGCGGTGCAAGTGAGTCGATAAATGCTTGTACTTGGTTTTTGTTCCACCAACGCTTGTCGTCCTCGGGAATATTTTCAACAACCGTTGCAAGGCCCGTCATGCGAAGTGGGCTCGGTTCGTTTAGGTGAGAGACGTGCGTAATGAGTGAAGGGTCGGAGTGAATCCAGGAGACCTTTTCAGGTCGAAGCGAGGAATCGAGTCGGCTGTTGGGAAGAGGGTTTTTTAATCCGACGACAAACATGCGGGGGCGTGACTGGGGAAGCCAGTGCCGTGCATCGATAAAATAAGCGTCGCATGAATAGCCTAAACGATTAAATTCCTGGCAAACGAGTCTAAAGTCATCACTGTTATTAGACGTGGCAAGGCCGATGACGTTTTCGAGAACAAGTGCCCGCGGGGCACGATCGCTCATTCCTTTGATGGCCTTAATAAAGCCAAAGAACGCACTGGATTCTTTGCCAGAGATAAGTCCCTCCCTGTTTCCCGCGAGAGATAAGTTTGTGCAAGGGCTTGACGCCCATGCGATGTCGGCTTGGGGTATTAGGTCGGGGTCGAGTGTGTGGACATCCTGCTCGACTAGATGCTCATCGCCCCAACACTGGCTGTACATGGCGCATTTAGTATGGTCTATGTCATTTGCCCAGATTGTTTTGATTCCGGCTTTTGCCATGCCGGCACGAGCCAAGCCAATGCCTGAAAAAAACTCAAGCGCGGTTAGTTGTGGCGAGAACTGCAGAATGTTGTGCATGTACTGGCTTTCAGATAGTTGTTATTTGGCATCTTATGGTACTTGTTTGTGAGGACATCCGCTTACATACGGATGAGATTCCCTCGATACCGTGCCATCAATTGACATTTTATTCAGAATGCGAATAGCAGGTGGTGTGGGCGGCGCGGAAGCGGCAGTGCTCGCGCATGCGGCAGATATTGCAGGTAGGGCGGCTCTGGGCGTCGTGGACCTCACCGTCAAATAGACCGATTACTGCGGTCACGCTCTTGGTGGGCATGAGCAGGTTGGTAGGTGTGACGGTAAGCCCGATGAGCCGCGTAGCGTTGAGCGCAGCAACGATTGAGCGCTGGGCCGTAAGCGGGCAGTCGCCGTAGCCGGGACTAAAGCGCCAGTTGCCGGCGAGTCCGTGTGCGGCGGCCGCAGCCTTGACCTGCTGGTCCATCTGCTCGACGGCGGCTTCTACATAGGCAGAGCATGCGGCGTCGAGCACGGCTCCCTCTAGGGGCTGCTGGGCTCCCGTGGTGCGCAGGCGACGCTCGGCGTCCATGCCGAGGGTGCATGCCATGAGTGCGGCAAAGCGGGCGTCTTTGAGGTGGCGATAGATATCGCGACCGCGCAGCTCAACGTTGGTGCCGACCAAGCGAATGCAAGGATCGCCCTGTTCATCGACTCCCGTGGCATCGATGGCAAATATGCGGCGCACGCCGCGGGGCTCAATGTCCAGCTCCAGACGCTCAACGACAAGTTCAATACGCTGCGACAGCTCGGGCTCAATCTGCTGACCGCCGTAGCCCAGGTAGCGCAGCATCTCGGCACGGTCGACTCGGGGGCGATGGGCGGCATCGATACGGTAGAGCACCGGCGACGCAAGGTCGGTCGGCAGTTCACCAAAAGCTGTATCGATGTGCGGTTTTTCCATTACCTCAGGCGCTCCATAATGGTTGCGGCGATCGCAGGACGATTCATAGTGTACAGGTGCAGACCGTCGGCACCGTGCTCCTTAAGGTCGCAAAGCTGACGGGCGGCATAATCTACACCGGCTGCCTGCAGGCTCTCGGGGTCGTTCTCGTACTTGGCGAGAATCTTGATGACGGGGGAGGGCAGCGACGCACCGCACATAAAGACCATGCGGCTGATCTGCGACTTGCCCATAAACGGCATGATGCCCGCGGTAATGGGCACGGTGATACCGGCCTTGTCAGCAAGCTCGCGAAAACGGTAGAAGCACTCGTTATCAAAGAAGAGCTGCGTCACAAAGAAGCTCGCGCCGGCGTCTTGCTTTTGCTTGAGGTGCTCGACCGAGAGGTTAAGATCCTCGCAAGCAATGTGGCCCTCGGGGTAGGCTGCGGCGCCCACGCAAAAGCCGGCGTCGACGAGCTCAGGGATGAGGTCACGGGCGTAGGCGTAGTCGGAGGCGGGCTTGTCGTCCTCGGTCGCGCCAGCGGGAAGATCACCGCGCAGGGCCAGCACATTTTCTACGCCGGCGGAGCGGTATTCGTCGACCTTGGCGGCGATATCGGCGCGCGAGCGGCCCACACAGGTGAGGTGTGCTACCGAGGGTGTATCGAATTCGCTCGTAATCATATGCGCGATGGGGGCGGTGGTGGCACCGTTGCCCGAGCCGCCGGCCGAGCAGGTGACCGAGACAAAGCTCGGCGAAAGCTTGCACAGATTGCCTGCCACCTCGCGAGCCGTGTCGAGGGTCAGCTCGCCCTTGGGCGGGAACATCTCAAACGAAACGGGCGCGGTGCCCTGGGATGCTGCCTGCTTAAAAACCTCGTCGACGCGCATATCGTGCTCCTCTAGATACATTAGTGTGATGTGTTGTAAGGATTCTACAGCACCACTGCGCTACGGTGGAGTTTTACTCGCTATTTGGAAATATCAATCGAAGATGTTTCGCTATCGGCATTTCCTATAACAGAGCGGTCAATGTAGGATGGGGCTATATTGAATGGTATCTGATGCGAAATACCAGTTAAGAAAGCCCCGTCCCAAATTGACTACCCTTAAACCATGGGGAGAGGTCTGCAATTTATGCAGTTGATTGGCTGTTGAGGGTGGCAACGCCGCCTCGATAGGGTAACCTCAATGATTGGTTTCGCGACGGCAACATAACGGTAATGTCGCGGAAACACGGCGAGTCTAAGCTATGACTCGTTCGTTAGTAATCAACACCGCTTCTCACGCGGTGCCGATACGAAGGGAGTTCCGTATGGCCGAACTTACTGACCGCTTCGGGACCATGGTGTTCTCTGAGGAAGTCATGAAGGACTACCTCCCCAAGGACATTTGGAAGCGCCTTGCTGCAACCCTCGAGGGCGGTGAGCCGCTCGACCTGGACGTGGCCAACGCCGTTGCCCATGCCATGAAGGTCTGGGCCATCTCCAAGGGCGCGACGCACTACGCGCACTGGTTCCAGCCGCTTTCGGGCATTACTTCCGAGAAGCACGACAGCTTCTTGGAGCCCAACCACGACGGCACCGCCATTACCAAGTTTACGGGCAAGAACCTCATCCAGGGCGAGCCCGATGCCTCTAGCTTCCCCAACGGCGGCCTGCGTGCCACCTTCGAGGCCCGTGGCTACACCGCTTGGGATCCCACCAGCCCCGCCTTTATCAAGGACGATGTCCTGTGCATCCCCACGGCTTTCTGCTCCTACACGGGCGAGGCCCTGGACAAGAAGACCCCGCTGTTGCGCTCCATGACCGCGCTCTCGCGTGAGTCCAAGCGCGTTTTGGCGCTGTTTGGCAAGACACCCAAGAAGGTCGTTCCTTCCGTGGGCGACGAGCAGGAGTACTTCCTGATCAAGAAGGACGCTTACCGCAAGCGCAAGGACCTGGTCATCACCGGTCGCACCCTCTTTGGTGCTGCTCCCTGCAAGGGCCAGGAGCTCGAGGAGCACTACTTTGGCGCTATCCGCCCCACCGTCTCGGCCTATATGAAGGATCTGGACGATGAGCTGTGGGCGCTTGGCATTCCCGCCAAGACCAAGCACAACGAGGTTGCTCCCTGCCAGCATGAGCTCGCACCGGTCTATGGCGAGGTCAACGAGGCCATCGACCAGAATCTGGTCATGATGGAGAAGATGAAGCTCATCGCCTCCCGCCAC